>JAEEGO010000228.1 GCA_016280355.1 Lachnospiraceae bacterium
AGGCATCCTTCTCCTGCAGCACCTTCATGTATTCATACAGTGCCGAAGGATGCAGCAGATCATCATGGTCCATCAGCGCATAGAAGTCACCCGATGCAAGATCAAAGCAGGCGTTGGTATTCTCCGAGATGCCACCGTTATGATCGAGCTTTTTGTATCTGATACGCTCTCTGCCGATGCCGGTCGCCCTGTCCTTTTCGGCGTATTCCGAGACTATCCTTCCCACATACGAATGCTCATCATTGGAGCCGTCCGCAAAGCAAAGCTCCCATCCTCCGTAAGTCTGGGCCGTCACACATTCGATGAGCTGTCTTAAGAAATTCTCCGGCGTATTGTACAGCGGTATCAGTATGGAGAAGATATGCTCTTTTTCAAATTTCGTATTCTTCTGCTCTTCAAGCGCTTCACCCTTCGGGAAGCTCTCCGTTCCGTGATATTTATAAGCCGATCTCTCTATCTTCTTCGACTTCAGCTTCCTTATCACTTCCTTCAAAGATCCGAGCCTCTTCACCCTGATGCAGGCGTTCTTGAAGTGTGACCACGCGAGGCGGAAAGGCATTATAGCCCTGTAGATGAGGCTCTGCTTCAGTGCATTCCACTTCAGTGAAAGCTCTGCATGCTCCGCCTCCAGATCGGTCAGCTCTCTTACGAGCTTCTCGTTCTTTTCCTTTTCCTTCTCGTACAGCCCTTTATAGAATTCCGCTAGATCTTTCTTGTCTTCTGACATTTCTCATCACCTTTATACAATACATGCCGTCCCTTTATCACAGGATATACCGCTATCTCCTCCCAGACCTTCAGGTCGTCCATCACCGAAGCGGGTATCCTCGTTATGAATCCGGACATCATGCTGTGTTTTTCTTTCGGGAAAGCCTCCGCCACATCCTTACGCCGCACGGGAGTGGTCTTTACGCTGTATCTGGCACCCTCGCTCTCAAGTATCACGAGGATCTCGGATCTTTCACGGCCCTTTCCGAACATCCATCCCGATATCTCATAGAAATCTTCATTGCCGTAGGCATCCTGCATCCTGTAATCAAAGCGGTCTACCGACGCATGGATGTTTTTGCCTTCCTTCACCTTCTCCTTTGTCAGGCTGATCTCAGACATTCCGGACAGCTCCCATTCCTCAGGCAGATCCGGCTCGAAATCAAGACCGAACCTCGTGATATTCCTGCTCATGAACGGATCCCCGCTTTCTATGAGCTCCGGGTGCTTGGTATTAAAGTACCTTTTTTCTGCCTTCAGTCTCTCAAAGGACTCCCTGTGATCCCTGTCGTCGGGTCTTGTGGCGCTCTCGCTGTGTATCAGATGGTGTGAATTCATGCACACATTGTAGAGCCCCCTGTCATAAAGCCTTATACAAAGATCTACATCATTATAGGCTACGGGCAGTGATTCATCAAAGCCGCCGACCGTCTCATAGTTCTGCCTCGATACGGCAAGACAGGCCCCCGTCACCGCTATAGTATTGATGTCATGATCACTGTAGCCGTGATAATAAGGACCGTCCTTATATCCCTGCAGCTTGTGCGAAGGCCCCGGCTGCAGCAGCGTGACTCCGCAGTGCTGTATCCGCTCTTCGTCAGGGTAGAGCAGCTTGAGTCCTACGGCTCCGACACCCTCCTCCGTCGCCTTGAGGGCGAGCTTCTCCGTTATCCCCTTTTCGGATTCCGGTATCTCTATATCGTCGTTCATGAAGACAAACACATCACCCGAAGCTTTGGATACCCCGAAGTTGTTGAGTTTGGGATAGTTAAATTCCTCGGGATCATAATAATAGCTTAAACCGTTCTTCCTCGATATCTCCTCATACCTCAACCTGTTTTCATCGCTGCTTCCGTTGTCCACAAGTATGATCTCCGTATCATCCGAAAGCATTGACGCCTTAAGACTCTCCACACAGCTTGTCAGCATTCCGGGATGATCCTTTGACAGGATGATCACGGATATCTTCTTATCAAGCCTGTCTATGAAGAGATCCTCTCCGCGGTCTTTTGCATCTTTTTTCTCTTTCGCATCCTTGTCACCGGACTTTACTGAAGCCCCTTTGCCGGCGCTTCCTCCGGGCAGCAGCTTTTCGCTTCTTCTGTGATAGAGCACCTTGTCTATATGACAGACCTTATCTCTGGCAAAGTGCGACAGATCCTCATACTCCACGCCCTTTTTCACGGCGATCATGCCGTCTATGTATCCTGTTGTCCTCTGAGTCTCCGGAGAATATCCGGGTTTGAAGAAAGGCTCCTCCCGAAGCCCTTTTCTGATCACATCCTCATCGCAGTATAGGAGATCGTAATCACACCCTTCAGCAGCGCGTGCAAACTCTTCTATAGCGTCGGGATCCACTATATGGTCATCGCTGTCGTATACTATGTCATAGCTGTCCGTGAAATTATCGACAGCATGTCTTGAAGCGCCCCGTCCTCTCCAGGTTTCAGTTTGCTCCGTCCAGCAAAGATATTTTGTCATATGCCTTCTTCTCTACGGGTTTGCCCAGCGCCCATTTGGGAGCTGTCTCATACTCCGTGAATCTGCCCCCTATATCGGACAGCATATCCTTATCCATCGTACCTATGGTGTACTCTATATGAAACTCCTTCGTACCTGCCGGCAGCTCGAATATGAACTGCGGATCGCCGTTATCGAAGAAGACCGTCCTGCCGCATACATGGCCGTTGGTCATCGCCTCCTTCACGGTCGCATCCGTAAGCCTGACTATACATGAAGTCTCAACGGGATCCACCCTGAGTGCCTTCACTCCGTCGGGCAGAGGTATATCAAAGCACACCTTCATATCATCGGAGACAGTGCCGTCATAATACGTCATCTCCTGTTCCGTATATCCGCTTCCCGTATCATAGTAGAACTTCGCGTGTCCCGGGCGGAGCAGCTCTGTGTATCCTTTCATGGCCTGTTCAAGCGTCACATATCCTCTGCCGAATATGCTGTACATAGACTTGAGCGACACATGATCTCCTGCTATCTTAAGCTGAAGCTCTGCTTCCTTCTTTTCAAACTCAGCCTTTCTGCCGGCGTCCGTCTTTGCTGCGGCGTACAGTTCTTCTTCAGATATCAGATCTCCGTTGTCGGCAGTGAAGTATCTCAGTGCCCTGTATATGATGAATTCGGGATCGGCTCCCTCCTCCATCCACTCATAGTCGGTGATGTTCCATGCACCGTCCGACGTGATCATTATGTTTGAGAATATCAGGTCAAGATCTGCCGGTCTCTTGGCACGCACGAAAGCCGCGAACTGGCCTATGACCTTCAGTGCCGTATCCTTCTTTCCTTCATGCACATACCCTGCCAGTATGTCATCGAGCGTCTTACCCTCGAGATACTCGAACTGTACAGCAACGAAGTTTCCGTCCTTATCCGTCATAAGCCTTGCTTTGTTGACCTTGACCGAAGAGTTCTTGAGCTTATCCTCAAGCTTCAGGGAATTGTCGTACATGCTGAGCAGATGCGTCCTTGCTGCGGGAGTCTTGGGATACTTCATCACGTACTTCCTGTGGTATCCGTCCTCCTGTATGTCCGTTCTTATCCTGTATTTCTCATCTCTTTCATCCGAGTGCTTCGAATACAGAGTCCGTTTCACGTCGAAGCTTTCTATCCTGTCTTCCTTGGACATGAGCACCAGGAAGGAGTTTGATACGGAAGGAAAAGCTCCCTCCCTTATCACCTCGTCAAAGACTCTCGCTTCATCAAATGCAACGAACCTCGGTGCATCGAAATTCCTGATATTGTCACCGAGTTCACCGGGACGCGGCAGCCTCTCATCAGAGAAGACAACGGCCGGCAGCTTGTAGTCGGGATACGGATAATAAAATTCCGTACGAAGTCCCACCTTCTTTGCAAGCTTCTCGATACCTTTCTTGGAAAAGGTCTTTACGCTTTCCGTATCCTTGTATCCTCCCACACCGCTGTAGAAGTCTCCGGTATGATCCTCCGTACATCCTGCGATATACTTCAGACCGTATTTATTCTCTATGCCCACTACTATCTCGCCGCCCTGTGCCAGATGGTTCGTAAGCCTTGAGAGCATATCTTCATACGGTGTCTCGGAGTGGATGTATTCTCCCGAATATTCGAGCACGCCGATCAGGAAGATATAGTCATATTCCTCCGTGATATCCGGCTCTATGTCTTCGAAATTTCCGACTATTATGTCCAGATTGTCGCGGTCCCTGTGCCTGTATGCATTGATCTGGCTCCGCTTATACGAGAGCTCTATGCATGTCACATGCTCCGCCTTGTCTGCAAGCGCACCAGTGACGGCGCCGCATCCGGCCCCTATCTCCAGTACCTTCTGTGACTTCTGTATCGGCAGGAAATCCGCTATGTTCTCTCTCACATCGGACAGATGATAGAGCACGTTCCAGGTATGGCGTCTTGCTATTATATCGTTATAGCTCTCCTCCGGCTCGTTCTGCACGATGGTGAGCAGCTCATCCTCTACGGCTCCCTCGCTGTATCCGTCAGATCCGCTGTAATAGCTCAGATCTACGTTCACTTTACCTATCTTCTCAGATCTCTTGTCCATTTTTTAATAGATGCACCTCTGAATCCATATCGTAATATCCTACAGTATCCTTTGAAGAAATAACCTGTATATTAAATATATCATATAATCTGTGATACACGGTGAAGTTTCCCTCCCTGTATCCGACGAGTCCAAGCGATACCAGATAGTCTCCTCCCTGCAGCATCATATCCTGGGTAAAAGTAGCGACTATCTCGTCACCATCATGACACTCTCCCGTAGAGAGCTTCTCAAACATCGTATTCGTACCCGTTATCTCCACGCCCATGCGGTTCTTCAAAGATACCGCTATGATAGGCTCGGAGATGTCCGCGTGATATTTTGTCTTCACCTTTACGGAGAAGCTGTCTCCCTTTATCACGGTATTCGTCATATTCCCCGCGTTGTCTATCAGACAGAAATCCTCTATCTCCGCAAGTCCGCTGCCGTATGTATCATTTGAGGGATTCAGCGTCATGTGGGATTTCCACAGTCCGTCCTTTACATTCCTGTTAAAGGATCCCTGGAGCCTTCCGTCATCTCCCACCTGTTCGGAGCCCGACATGGCGGAGCTGGTCTGGTTTACCAGCACCTTCTTGTACATATCGATGATCTCCTTGGGCCTTCCCTCTGCAAGCTTCTTTCCGTGGTCGAGCAGGATCACCCTGTCGCAGTACTTGCTTATCGAAGACAGATCATGGGATACGAAGAGTATCGTCTTTCCCTGTGCCTTGAACTCCTCGAACTTGTGATAGCATTTATTCTGGAAGAAGACATCTCCCACCGACAGTGCCTCGTCCACCACAAGTATCTCCGGATCTATATTTATCGCCAGTGCGAAAGCCAGGCGCACGAACATACCCGAAGAGTATGTCTTCACCTGCTGGTTCACGAACTCACCTATATCCGCAAAGTCCAGTATGTCCTGCAGCCTCTCATCTATCTCTTCTTCCGTGAAGCCGTTCATGGTGCCGTTCAGATACACATTCTCTATACCCGTGAACTCCATGTTAAAGCCCGCACCCAGTTCCAGAAGAGCCGATATCCTGCCGTTTATCTCCACGTTTCCGGCAGTTGGTGAGAGCACGCCCGTGATTATCTTTAGTATCGTGGATTTACCGGATCCGTTGGTACCTATGATACCTACCGTCTCACCCTTCTCCACCTGTATGGATACATCCTTTAAGGCATAGTGCTCCTTATAGAGCTGCTTGCCCCTGCCCAGTCCCAGCGAATCCTTCATGCGGTCACGCTGCCTGTTATACAGTTTGTACATCTTGTCGAGATGCTCGACCTTTATTATCACTTCTTCCATATCTGACCTGTCTTCATCAAAAGCCGCAGATTGCTTTATAGAATGTCTGCGAAGTGCACCTTCAGCCTGCGGAACACCACCGCTCCGAAAAGGAACGCAGCCACCGTGAACATCCAGAAATACACCGTCGAATAAAAATGTTCAAAAAACCACATATTATCAAGCA
>JAEEGO010000229.1 GCA_016280355.1 Lachnospiraceae bacterium
CCATTGTGCAATATCCCCCACTGCTGCCTCCCGTAGGAGTCTGGGCCGTGTCTCAGTCCCAATGTGGCCGTCCGCCCTCTCAGGCCGGCTACTGATCGTCGCTTTGGTGGGCCGTTACCCCGCCAACTGGCTAATCAGATGCGGATCCATTCCATCCCGATAAATCTTTTCACACTGCACCATGCGATGCTGTGCGCTTATGCGGTATTACCAGCCGTTTCCAGCTGCTATCCCCCTGGATGGACCAGGTTATCCACACGTTACTCACCCGTCCGCCACTAAGCTACAACAAGATTCGCTTTGTACAAGTACTCCACTCATCAGCGTCGCAGCTCCGTTCGACTTGCATGTGTTAGGCACGCCGCCAGCGTTCATCCTGAGCCAGGATCGAACTCTCGATAATAATATCTCACGTTTTCACGTGTATCGGATCTCCATTGGACATCCGATCTTTGTTCTTCTCTCAGTCTTGAACGTTGCGTCTTTTTTCGCTTCGTTTCCGTTTACTGCTCAAAGAATTAACTTCTGTCCGGTCTTTCTCCGGACTTGGTTTAGTTCTTCAGGTCTGCATTGCTGTTCAGTTTTCAAGGTGCTGATTGCTTTGCAAGAACGCCCCTTTCGGAGCGAGTGCGAATGATATATTAACATTCCGAAAAGCCTAAGTCAAGGAGAAAAAACAAAAAAGTTTATAAAAGTCATTACGAGATTATGATTGTACAGAAGACGTACGATCTCATTGCCGTTTACGGCCGCATAAAACTCAGGTGCGCCCTCTTCTCCTGCGAAAAGCAGGATAAAGAAAAAGACCAGCCAGATCAGCACAACGCCCCCGATCATTCCGGCCACCCCGCCCAGGAATTTGTTTACGGGATTGACTATAGGAGCATCCCCTATGATCTTGAAGAAATGGAGTACGGATTTGATCAGCCATTTTAATAGGAAGAATGATACGGCAAAAGCGAGTATATCTATCACTATCCTGTTCAGATCAAAGCTGCTGACGTCGTTCATTACATCTTTTCTGAGCATTGGAAAAGCCACTGCCACTATCCAGACAGAACCGAAAGCAGAGGCTATCGGCACAAGAGTACGCACAAGTCCTGCTTTTCTGCCCGAGAAATAACAAAGAGCGATCACCGCTATAATAATAAGGAAAAGAGTATTCGGAGATAACCAGTCCATCCCGTCACCTTACCAGTCTTATCTGCTTTACAGTCTCACGATTGACCAGGATATACTTTCTGGGATCATCCGTAGCAGATACCAGTATCGTTGACTCATCGAAAGGTCCGTCGTATTTCACGATACCCTTCATATCGTATACCAGCATGTGAGTGTCACTGTAGATGATCAGTCTGTCTTTTGTGACCTGTGCATCAATATAGTCCAGATCAAAAGGAATGCTTATGAGCTCTTCGCCGGATATATTGAATACCGATGCGGTATACCCGCCGGTAAGTGCGCTCTCTCTGATCAGCACTATCCTGTCTTCAGAATAAAACAGACTCTTTACCCTGGTATCAAATCCGTATTCGTAAGACTTCTCCGGCTTCTGACTGCCCGAGAAGATAGCCATCTTGTCTGTACCCATGGCGAAGGCAGTAGAATCGTTCAGGAATTTCACTCTGGGTATGAACGTATTAGTGAAATCATATCCGCTCATATAATGATCGCTCTCATTAGCGCCGACCTCACCGAAATTGTAGAAGGCGATCGAACTTCTCATATCTTCTCCCTCTACTCTTACATATGATACAGCCAGGAGATACCCTGAAGGAGAAAGGGAAATGTCCATGGGATAGCCGCTCTCCGACATGGTGCACTTTATGGAAGCAAGCTCCTCTCCCTCTTTGTCATAGAGTCGTATCCATGAAGTATTGCCGTCGCCGAGCACTGCCGCTACAACTCCCTGTCTGGAAACACAAAAATCCAGTATCGGAAGCTTGGTGGATATACGATGCATGTCCTCAGCGGATGAGGCAACGAGAAGCTCTGCCCCCTGTTCATCGGCAAGCACCACATAATCTTCGCATGTAGCTGCATGCGGCTCCTGCATCTCATAGGTAACATTCCATATGGCCTTGCCGTTTCCTTCGAAGGCTTCGGCTCCGTCCCTGGACAGCTTGAGTATGTGACCGTTGTAAGCTATATACTGCGAAGTATCCGCATCCTGACGCATTTCTTTGGACAGGATATCGTAGTCGGTAAAGGTGATATTCCTGTACATCCTGTGCAAAAGCCATATGACAAAAATCAGGACCGCAGCCAGTGCCGCGATCCTGATGATCTTCTTCAGGCGATGCCGGAATATCTCTCTCTCCGCTGAACGCTCTTCTGAAGAACGGTTCTTTTTTAACAGAGTAAATCTTGGCATGCAGGAATTATAACACAAATAAACTTCATTGGCATCATGGCTCCTAAAGAGCGCTTCCCGCTAAACCGAAAGAATATCCGATCTGTCAGATCTGAGCCTTCACCTGCTTGTATATGCCCTTCGCATCGAGCTCATATTTCTCAAGCAGTCCTGCCCATGTGCCTGACTCTCCGAATACATCCTGCATACCGAGTCTGACTACTGTCGTAGGACACTTCGCTGATGTGACCTCTGTGACTGCCGAGCCGAGACCTCCGATAACGGATGCTTCCTCTACAGTAAAGATCTTGCCTGTCTCTTTTGCTGCTTTCAGTACGATCTCCTCGTCGAGCGGCTTGATGGTATGGATATTGATCACGCGGACTGACACTCCGTCTGCTTCAAGCATCTTTGCTGCTTCAAGTGAATAGCAGACCTCTACTCCGGTCGCGATGATCGTGATATCCTTGCCGTCCTTAAGGAGCACGCCCTTGCCCAGCTCAAACTTGTAGTCGGGCTTGTCGTTGATCACAGGCATCGCTGCTCTGCTTGTCCTCATATAGAAAGGGCCCTTCATATCGAGTGCTGCCTTCACGGCTGCCTTTGTCTCTACATCATCCGAGGGGCATACTACTGTCATGCCGGGTATGGTCCTCATCAGAGCGAGGTCCTCACAGCACTGGTGTGATGCTCCGTCCTCACCGACGGTGATACCTGCATGAGTAGCTCCTATCTTTACGTTGAGATGAGGATATCCGATCGAGTTGCGTACCTGCTCGTAGTTTCTTCCTGCAGCAAACATTGCAAAGGAACTGATGAAAGGTATCTTGCCGCATGTAGCAAGTCCTGCAGCGATGCCTGTCATATCTGCCTCTGCTATACCGCAGTCGATATGCCTGTCGGGATATTTTTTCTGGAATATTCCTGTCTTTGTCGCATTAGCCAGATCCGCATCGAGTACCACGAGATCCGGATACTGATCGCCGAGTTCAGCGAGCGCTTCACCGTAGCTCTGTCTTGTCGCTACCTTTTTTACTTCATCACTCATTTCAAGCCCTCCTCTATCTTATCGAGGTCTGCCATAGCGACCGCATACTGTTCATCGTTGGGAGCCGTACCGTGCCAGCTCACATTGTTCTCCATAAAGGAAACGCCCTTACCCTTTACTGTCTTTGCTACTATACAGGTGGGCTTGCCCTTTGTTGCTCTTGCCTCATCAAAAGCCTTTTCTATCTGATCGAAGTCGTTGCCGTCTATGTTGATCACATGGAAGTTGAACGCTTCGAACTTTTTGTCGATGGGGTAAGGTGAGCAGACTTCATCGATAGGTCCGTCTATCTGAAGGTTGTTGTTGTCCACGATCACGCAGAGATTGTCGAGACCCTTTGCTCCGGCAAACATCGCTGCCTCCCAGATCTGGCCTTCCTGTATCTCTCCGTCTCCGCACAGGCAGTATACTCTGTAGTCCTTGCCGTCAAGCTTTGCAGCCAGTGCCATACCGTCTGCTGCCGAGAGGCCCTGTCCCAGTGAACCTGATGACATATCTATACCGGGCACATCGTTCATGTTGGGATGTCCCTGAAGTTTGGAACCCAGCTTTCTGAGCGTCTCAAGCTCTTCCACGGGGAAGTATCCTCTGTTGGCCATTGCCGAGTACAGACCCGGTGCCGTGTGTCCCTTTGAGAGCACGAACCTGTCTCTGTCCGGCTTCCTCGGATCCTTCGGATCTATGTTCATCTCCTTGAAATAAAGATAGGTGAAGATGTCTGCAGCCGAAAGTGATCCGCCGGGATGTCCGGCCTTGGCTGCATGTACCGCGGTCACTATACCCTTACGGACTTTGACTGCGGCAAGCTGTAGTTCTTTCTTGTCCATTTGTCCCTCCTGTATCATTTACTGAACATGCTTAACTATTATAATCCAAACCGAGCATCATTGCTCGTAAAATTGAATGGATCGGCAGTTCTATTTTGTTCCCTGCCCGTAATACGCGTTTTCACCGTGCTTGCGGTAGTAATGCTTATCCATGAGATGCTGAGGCGTAGGCTCCACCTTCGGATTGATGGATTCGGTCTGCTTTGCCATCTGTGCCACGACCTCAAGCACTACTGCACAGTGCACTGCATCCTC
>JAEEGO010000230.1 GCA_016280355.1 Lachnospiraceae bacterium
TATAGCACCTGTTTACATGAACGGAATGATATCAGCTACGCCTGATGTATCTACGGTCAAGATAGCCGAAGATAACAAGGCGGCACTGCTCCAGAGCGACAGCGAAGCGGCTGTGGCTCAGGAGGCTGACGAGCACGTCAATCAGGTGCATAATAAAGACGACGCCGACAACAACACCACAAATTCCGATGCTTCGGAAGGCGGCCGCAACCAATACGCGGGCGACGGAGGCAGGCAGAGGAAAAAGAAAGAGTTCGGAAAGATGGTCAAAAAGCAACAAGGGGGCTTCAACATTACAATATGACTATGATACAGATACTGCTCCTGATAGCCGGAGCAGTTATTTTTGCATTAGGTTTCTTTATCCCGGAGAGTACGGGAGGCAAGAGAGGTACAGAGCAGGAGCAGAAGGAGTTTTCGGGCAGGCTTAGGGAGATGGCCGATGAAGAGCTCAAGGATGCGACAAGAAGGGTCAGGGACATGATAGATGAGGAAGTGTCCGTGGCTCGTGACAGCTCGCAGAGATCTCTTGAGAAGATCACCAATGAAAAGATAATGGCGATCAACGAATACGGCAAGACCGTGACCGATGAGATAGAGAAGAATCATAAAGAGGTCGTCTTCATGTATGACATGCTAAACAACAAGACGACCGATATCAAGAATACCATCAGGAAATACGAGTCTATGGAAAAGAAAGCACCTGCGGCTCCGGCTCCCGCACCGGCTCCCAAAAAGAGCACGAAGGCAAAGGAGAGCGCAGAGGCTATCCATATCCCGAAGCTTTTTGCTGCGGCTCCGGCAGAAGGTGCCACAGAGGGTAAGCCTGCCGCACAGGCTGCTCCGGCAAAGGCTGCAGCTCAGGGAAATACCAACAGTGAGATCATCAGGCTTCACAAAGAGAACGTATCCGATGTAGACATAGCAAAACAGCTCGGCATAGGAGTCGGAGAGGTAAGACTCGCCATAAGCCTGAGTGATACCGGAGGGGCCGATGAATCTTAGGACATATCTCAAAGGGCTTGGCCTGGGGATATTTGTTACGACCCTCATCACATCGGTGTCATCGGGCAATGCGAAAGCGACCATGACGGACGCCGAGATAATGGCGAGGGCCGAAGAGCTTGGCATGGTATCTGAAAATGCCATGCTTCTTTCGCAGGCTCAGAAGCTTGCTGACGATGCGGCCGAGAAGGCAAGGGCATCAGCGAATGAAGCAAAAAAGAGCACTTCGGAAGATAAGGCAGGAAAGATTGACGAAAAGGATGCTTCAAAAACGGCGCCTTCTGTAAATACAGTGTCGGGGGCAGCCAGCCGCAACTCTGTATCCGATCCTAAGACAGCTGCTGCTTCAGTGAGTGCACCAAGGGCCGGGACAAAAGAAGACAAAACGGCAGGCGGCAGCTCTGACAGCAGTTCCGGAAACAGTAATTCTGACAGCAGAAAAGAAAAGGCATCTGCTTCAGCTGAAGCTACAAAAGAAGCGAAGGCTTCCGAAAGAGCATCAGAAGAAAAACAGTCCGAGGCAGCTGAGTCCAAAAAGAAGAGTGCAGCAGATGACGCGGGCGTAGTGCCGGGCTCGGGAGAGATCGTTACTATCACGATAAGCTCCGGAGACAGTTCGGTATCGGTTGCCAATAAGATGGTACAGGCAGGACTTGTCAATGATGCCAGACAGTTTGATTCATATCTTGTATTAAACGGCTACGACAGGAAGCTTGTCGTAGGTTCCCACCCCATACCCAAGGGAGCTTCTCCCGAGGAGATGGGAAGCATACTCACCACCAAACAGTAAGCACGTTAATCTGGCGGAAACGGGCGTATCACAGGCAATTTTTGCTTGCGGGGAGCCTTATTTTGTGCTATAGTATTTCGGCATAACTATTATCCACACACCCGGATACGGCGTTCCCGCGGTGCCCATGGGCGATACTTCAGGTATTTCCGGAGGGTTGGGGCGTGACGAAAGGTGTGGCAGCAAAACCAAAAGGAGGTTTATTTGCAATGAGTATCATTTCTATGAAACAGCTCCTCGAAGCAGGAGTACACTTTGGTCATCAGACCAGAAGATGGAACCCCAAGATGGCTCCGTACATCTATACCGAGAGAAACGGTATCTACATCATCGATCTGCAGAAGAGCGTAGGTCTCGTGGATGAGGCATACAATGCTGTAGGCGACATCGTGGCAAACGGCGGTACTATCCTTTTCGTAGGTACAAAGAAGCAGGCACAGGATGCCATCAAGACAGAGGCACAGCGTTGCGGCATGTTCTATGTCAATGAGAGATGGCTCGGCGGTATGCTCACAAACTTCGATACTATCAAGTCACGTATCAAGAGGCTCAAGGACATAGAGGCAATGAGCGAGGACGGCACATTCGAGAAGCTTCCCAAGAAGGAAGTAGCCCTGATCCAGAAGGAGTGGGACAAGCTCGAGAAGAACCTCGGCGGTATCAAGGACATGAGGAAGATCCCCGATGCTATCTTCGTAGTAGATCCCAAGAAGGAGCACCTTTGCGTAGCAGAAGCACGCAAGCTCGGCATCACACTGCTCGGTATCTGCGACACCAACTGCGATCCCGACGAGCTTGACTACGTGATCCCCGGTAACGACGACGCTATCAGAGCAGTAAAGCTTATCGTTTCCAAGATGGCTGATGCAGTGATAGAGGCAAACCAGGGCGCAGCACTCGACGTTGAGGAGACAGAGGGAGCTGAGGATACAGAGGAAGCAGGAGAAGCTGAGGCAGAGGCTGCCGAGGCAGAGGAATAATATCGGGAGGACAATACAATGGCAGAAGTAACAGCGGCTACAGTAAAACAGCTCCGTGAGATGACCGGAGCAGGCATGATGGACTGCAAGAAGGCTCTTGCAGCTACAGACGGAGATATGGACAAGGCTGTGGAGTTCCTCAGAGAGAAGGGACTCGCAGGTGCCGAGAAGAAGGCAGGACGTACAGCAGTAGAGGGACTTTCCCTTACCTGTGCTTCAGAGGATGGCAAGAAGGCTGCAGTGGTCGAGGTAAATATCGAGACAGACTTCGCAGCAAATACAGACAAGTTCAAGGACTATGTGAATGCAGTGGCTGAGCAGGCACTCAATTCACAGGCAACAGACATGGACGCTTTCCTTGCAGAGAAGTGGGCAAAGGATCCTTCCATCACAGTTGAGGATGCAAGAAAGCAGGCTGTATCCGATATCTCAGAGAACATCGGTCTCAGGAGATTCGAGAGAGTCGAGGAAGCAAACGGCTTCGTAGCTACATATATCCATGCAGGCGGAAAGATCGGCGTGCTCGTTGATGTAGAGACAGACGTAGTGAACGATGCAGTGAAGGAGATGGGCAAGAACGTTGCCATGCAGGTAGCTGCACTTTCACCCAAGTACACAAGGTCATCTGAGATAGAGCAGTCCTATATCGATCACGAGAAGGAGATCCTCAAGGCTCAGATCGAGAACGATCCCAAGGAAGCAGCAAAGCCTGACAAGGTAAAGGAAGGCATGATCATGGGTCGTATCAACAAGGAGATGAAGGAGATCTGCCTTGTAGACCAGATCTATGTCAAGGCTGAAGACGGCAAGCAGAGTGTACAGAAGTACATCGAAGAAGTCGCAAAGGCACAGGGCGCAAAGATCAACATCAAGAAGTTCGTCAGGTTCCAGACCGGCGAAGGCATGGAGAAGAAAGAAGAGGACTACGCTGCAGAAGTAGCAAAGCAGATCGCAGCCGCTCAGAAGTGAGGTGAGTGAGCCATGGCAAAGGATATAGACTGGGGCAGTCTCGGATTTGGTTATATAAAGACCGACAAGAGATACGTATCACTGTATAAGGACGGCAAATGGGATGAGGGCACTCTCACGGATGATGATACCGTGACTCTGAGTGAGTGCGCCTGCGTTTTCCAGTATGCACAGACCATCTTCGAGGGTCTTAAGGCATATACCACGGAGGACGGACGCATAGTGACCTTCAGGCCGGACCTCAATGCAGACAGGATGATAGAGTCAGCCAAGAGGACAGAGATGCCGCCTTTCCCGAAGGACAGATTTCTGGATGCAGTGAAGCAGACAGTAGCCGGCAACAGAGACTGGGTGCCTCCCTTCGGTTCGGGTGCTACGCTCTATATCAGACCGTTCATGTTCGGATACAATCCCGTCATAGGCGTGAAGCCTGCCGAGGAGTATGAGTTCAGGATGTTCACCACACCAGTGGGCCCGTATTTCAAGGGCGGCATGAAGCCGATCACTGTACGCATCAGCGATTTCGACCGTGCGGCACCGAGAGGTACCGGACACATCAAGGCCGGACTCAACTACGCCATGAGCCTGCATGCCATTGTGGATGCACATGAGCAGGGCTTTGCGGAGAACATATACCTAGATCCCGGTACACGTACCAAGATAGAGGAGACAGGCGGAGCCAATATCATCTTCATAGATGCTGATGGTAATATGGTCACGCCCAAGTCTGACTCCATACTTCCTTCCATCACCAGGAGATCCCTGATGGTGGTTGCCGAGAAGTACCTCGGCATCAAGGTGACACAAAGAGAGATCACCCTGAAAGAAGTGGCAGAAGGAAACTTCAAAGAGTGCGGACTCTGCGGTACCGCAGCCGTTATATCTCCCGTGGGCTGCATCAACGACCACGGCAAGGAGATACGCTTTGCTTCGGGTATGGACGAGATGGGTCCCACCCTGCAGAAGCTGTACGATACCCTCACGGGTATACAGATGGGCCGCATAGAGGCTCCGGAGGGTTGGATTTACGAGATCTGATAAATGAAAGATCGTAACGGCGCAAACTATAATATTATATACGCAGCTCTTGTTTTGATCGGGATACTGATCATCATTGCTTCTGCAATGAATCCCAATGAGGACGACGCCCGTATAATACAGGACGGGGCGTTGTCCTACAACAAGGGCTGGGAATATAAGAATAACTTCATGGATGTGTACGAGGACTGTACACTTCCTCTTTCCCTTGATAAAAAAGAATACCTGGACCTCACGATAAGGAAAAAGCTCGGCAAGGAAGCGAGGGACGGCCAGTACATCATGTACAGGTCAGTGCATGCTACCAACCGTGTGTATGCGGGTAAACGCAAGATATTCTCCTACGCTGAGAACCAGTCCACGTTCTTCCCGCTGCCCGGATCAGCGTGGATCATCGTACCCTTAAAGGACAGCTATGAAGGGAAATACCTTACCATTGATCTGCACCGCACAGAGACAAAATACGGCGGCATCATGGAAGAGGTGATACTTGGAGACAGAGCAGACATGCTCGAGAGAATCCTCGTGAACAACCTCTTCGGGGTAACAACCTGCGCCATGATACTCTTTGCTTCGGTAATGCTCTTTGCAATGGCTATCATGGATTTCAAGGCAACACACAGCCACAAGCTGTTTTATCTGTCTGCCTTTACAATGGCCATCTTCCTGTGGTCTATAAATGAGACACACTGTACTCAGCTTTTCGTCGGCAATATGGAGATGATATCCATCATGACCTATGAGGTACTGGCCATGTTCAGCATGCCCATCGTCCTCTACTACAGCAACAGCAGGCACAGGAAGGTCAGGGAGATATCACACAAGATCGGTATCATACCGATCATCAATTTCCTGCTGATCAACGCACTTCATTTCGTCAAGATGGTAGATCTGTCAGAGTCACTCATGCTCACTCACATCTCCATCTTTCTGGTCGGAGGCGTCATATGCTATGCCCATGTGAAGGCCGGAGCATTCGGACTGGGACAGATAGATTCGCTTCTTTCGGATAAGGGCATCATAGGCTTCTTCATACTGATGGTCACCGTGCTGATAGATGTATTCCATTATTATTCGGCGGACTACGTAGACGGCTCCAGATATTCAAGACTGGGACTGCTTGTGTTTGTGCTTTTCCTGGCATCGGATACCCTGCACGGTTCACTTACCGATGAGATAGATCTGCGCAAGGCTGAGGTGTACAAGGCACTTACCTTCACCGACAATCTGACGGGACTTGGCAACAGACAGGCATATGAGCAGGA
>JAEEGO010000231.1 GCA_016280355.1 Lachnospiraceae bacterium
AGATCGCAGTACCCAATGACACCACCAACGAGGCAAGAGCTCTTCTTCTTCTGGAGGCAAACGGAGTACTGAAGCTGAAGTCAGGCGCAGGTCTTACTGCTACGGTAAATGACATCGAGTCATATAACAAGCAGATAAAGATTGTTGAGCTTCAGGCAGAGAGCGTAAAGGAAGCTATTCCCGATGCAGCATTCGTAGTCCTTAACGGTAACTACGCTCTGGAGGCAGGCCTCTCAGTCGGCAAGGATTCCCTTGCATATGAGGCTCAGGATTCAGAAGCAGCTGCTACCTATGTGAACGTTATCGCCGTCAAGGAAGGCCATGAGAACGATGCCAAGATCAAGGCTCTGGTAGACGTCCTCAAGTCAGATGAGATCGTTAAGTACATCAACGATACCTATGACGGAGCTGTAGTCCCCTTCAAGTAAGCCGGACACGATCCATACGTAACACTGAGCCCGGAGCTGTTTGCTCCGGGCTTTTATATATAAGCTATTTGTGCTATCATTTTCGGCATAATGTTCAATGCCAGGCCGTGCTTTGACGGCTGTCAGGGAGGTAGAGTATGGGAGAACCCATAATAAAGCTTGAAAACGTCAGCAAGACTTTCTCTTCATTAAACGGTGAAGTCGAGGCTGTCAGGAATATAGACCTCACCATAGAAAAGGGAGATATCTTCGGTATCATAGGTCTGTCAGGTGCAGGTAAATCCACGCTCGTCAGGTGTCTGAACCTTTTGGAGCGCCCTACGGAAGGCAAGGTCTATGTAGACGGTAAAGATATGATGAGCCTTTCGAACCGTGAGCTCGCCATAGAGCGCAGGGATATAGGCATGATATTCCAGCACTTCAATCTGCTTATGCAGCGTAATGTACTGGACAATGTGGCTTTTCCCCTGGAGATCGCAGGTGAGAAAAGGGCTGCGGCAAGAAAAAAGGCTGAGAAATACCTGCATACGGTAGGTCTTTCCGAAAAGGCTGATGCCTATCCCGCACAGCTTTCAGGTGGACAGAAGCAGAGAGTTGCCATAGCAAGGGTGCTCGCTTCGGATCCGAAGATACTGCTCTGCGATGAAGCCACTTCAGCTCTGGATCCCCAGACTACCAAGTCCATCCTGGAGCTCATCAAGGATATCAACCGCGATCTGGGCATCACCGTCGTAATAATAACGCATGAAATGAGTGTGGTTCAGGAGATATGCAACAAGGTTGCCGTACTCGATCACGGCAGCAAGGTGGAAGAAGGCACAGTGGAAGAGCTCTTCCGCTCTCCCAAGACAGAGGAAGCAAAAAAGCTCGTCTTCTCCGAGACCGCCCATATCAGACGCATGCACTCCGACAGGCAGATACGTGTGATATTCGATGGCAAGAGCGCCTTCGAGCCCATTCTCGGCAATATCACTCTGGAGCTCAAGACTCCCGTAAATATCCTTTATGCCAACACACAGACTATCAACGGAAACGCACAGGGTGAGATGATACTGCAGCTGCCTCCCAACAAGGAGATAGCTGATAAGATGGTGGAATATTTCAAGGAAAAGAACCTCGGTGCAGAGGAGGTAAACTATGTGGACTGAACAGGAACTTCTTATGATATTGCAGGGACTCTGGGAGACGATCATCATAGTCTTTGTCTCCACATTCTTCGGATATATACTGGGACTGCCTCTCGGCGTACTGCTGGCGGTCAGTGACAGCGACGGTATCAAGCCCCATCCCCTGCTTTACAAGGTGCTCGACGTGATCACGAACATATTGAGGAGCGTGCCCTTTATCATCCTCCTCGTTGTTCTTATCCCGTTCACACGTGCCATAGTGGGCAAGAGTTACGGTACAGCCGCAACCATAGTCCCTCTCGTGATAGCTGCCGCTCCTTTCATAGGCCGTATGGTGGAGTCTTCCATAAAGGAAGTCGATCATGGCGTGATAGAAGCCGCACAGTCAATGGGTGCAAGTACATTCAAGATAATATGGAACGTCCTTCTTGCAGAGGCCCGCACTTCACTTCTCGTGGGTGTGACCATAGCTTTCGGTACGATACTCGGATATTCAGCCATGGCAGGTGCCGTAGGCGGCGGCGGTCTGGGAAGCATAGCTATCAGATACGGCTACAACAGATGGCAGCCCCACATACTCTGGCCTTCCGTCATCATACTGGTACTGCTGGTGCAGTTCTTCCAGATACTCGGCATGAAGATATCCAAGGATCTGGACAGACGCCGCACCTGATCCATGACAGTTCCGTCACTTATCTCCGGCCTGTCCGGATACTCTTTGTGGGCAGCTGACGGTCTCCTGCTCTTATGCGCCTTTTTATGCGATGCAGTCACAGGCGACCCCGTATGGCTCCCACATCCCGTCAGAGCGATGGGAAAGCTTATCAATCTGCTCGAGAAGCTACTATATCGCGATACAGACGAAAATAGCCGCAAACTGCGTAAGGGCCTGCTTCTGACGGCCCTTGTAGTGCTTATCACGGCGCTTTCCGGGGTATTCATCCTGTATATCAGCTACCATATCAACATATACCTATACCTGATAGTTGTGATAATTATGTCAACCTACTGTATCGCAGCTCATGACCTTAAAAAGGCAGCCATGAGAGTTTATGACAGACTGGCCTTGGGAGACCTCACCGGAGCAAGGCAGGCAGTCGCTATGATTGTAGGCCGCGACACCGAAAATTTATCTGAGCAGGGTGTTATAAAAGCAGTAATAGAGAGCGTTGCCGAGAGTTTGTCCGACGGAGTGATAGCTCCCGTTTTTTATATTTTTCTGTTCGGTCCGGCAGGTGGTCTGGTCTACAAATCAATCAATACGATGGACTCGATGATCGGATATAAGAACGAACGATATCTATATTTCGGCAGAGCTGCAGCCCGATTAGATGACATCTGTAATTATATCCCCTCCAGACTAAGTGCGCTCCTTGTTATTATTGCTTCAACCCTGTTAAAATGCGACTTTAAGCAGGCTGTTATTATTTGGAAAAGAGATCGTCGCAAGCACTCCAGCCCGAATTCCGCGCAAACAGAAAGCGCCGTTGCGGGCGCTTTGGGTGTCAGACTCGGCGGTCCGGCGTCATATTTCGGAAAAATGGTGGATAAACCCTATTTGGGTGACATAAAACAGGATATAATAGCTGATGATATCAAAATTGTATGCAATATCATGTACCTGTCCTCACTCCTCTTCATCCTCTTACTCTCAATCATATCTCTTGTAATTTTAATATGTGTCAAGTAGTATAACTGCCTGCCACCGTACTGCCATATGTTTTTCACGCAACCGCCAGCGCGCATCTAAGCTAATTGTCACGCGTTACTAACTTCAATAAAAATGTCGATAAATCTCCATTTTCATCTCAGTAAGTAACTGCGGACACTGGATCTTATCTGACGCGCTAAACGGCTCAAATTTGCTTTGAAAAACATATGACAGCCCGGATGCAGGCAGATATATGTTGCGACGCATTGAGAAATGTCATAGAAACGTAGCTACTAAGGAGCAACATATATATGCCCGCAGCCGGGCGTAGCTTACTTACGGATATAAACCGTGCAGAACTCCTCTTCATGCTCTGTATAGTCCGTATTGAGCTTATCCGCAAGCGCCCCCTCCATCTCATTGGCATTCGGTGCAGGATCCGCCTCAATGTCCCCTCCGCTCTCATAAGACCCGACGACCGCATCCAGTACCACCACCATATCCGGCTCCCTGTCCGGATTTGCCCTGTAATACTGCTCCAGCCGCTCTGAAGACACCTCATTCCTCCAGGTATCCGGCGCTCCGACCCTCATGCCGGAAGCCGTATATCCCCATGGAAGTATCCTTGTGAAGAGTATATACCCCTGATCCAAGTCATATTTTGCTATGGAATCCAATACAGAATCATACTGCTTTGCGTGCTCCGATGTAGTATAAAGACCTGCTGCCGGCCCCTCCGTGATCTTCGTATCAAGACGTGATATTGGAGCATCCCTGTACACATTTACAAACCTTATTACAGCCGTTATCAGTATAAACACCGCTGCCACAGCTGCCATTATCCACTTCAGCACCCTGGGCACACAGGCTGTTATCCCATCTGACGTATCCTCCACACCTGAGCCTGTCAGCTCTGCTGTGAAGTCCGCAAGCAGCAATATCCCACCCGCTGCCGCAAGACCGTGCCCTATGGAGAGCACGTAGAGATCCGAATAGCTTGAGAAGCTGTAGGTCGC
>JAEEGO010000232.1 GCA_016280355.1 Lachnospiraceae bacterium
ATGTGTGGGATAGTAGGTTATATCGGTCGTGAACAGGCAGCTCCCGTAATACTGGACGGACTCGCAAAGCTGGAATACAGGGGATATGATTCCGCAGGCATGGCGATCTATGATGGCAATAAGCTCAGTGTGGTAAAGACCGCAGGAAGGCTGAAGGCACTGCAGGAGCTCACTCATGACGGAGAGACGATGCCGGGATGCGTAGGCATAGGACATACCAGATGGGCTACACACGGACAGCCTACAGACGCGAACGCACATCCTCATTTCAATAAAGAGGAGACAATAGCCGTAGTCCACAACGGTATCATAGAGAACTACCGCCAGATCAAGGACAAGCTGCTCAAGAGAGGCTATGAATTCAGATCGGAGACCGATACCGAGGTACTCGTACAGCTCATAGACTATTATTATAAGGGCAATCCGCTCGAAGCGATCACGAAGGTGATGCACAGGGTGGAGGGCTCATATGCACTCGGTATCGTATTCGCGGAGCATCCCGAGAATGTATATGCAGTCAGAAAAGACAGCCCCCTGATAGTTGGCAAGAGCGCGAACGGCAGCTTCATAGCTTCCGACGTACCCGCGATACTGAAATATACCAGAGATGTGTACTTCATAGACAATCAGGAGGTGGCGGTACTGGCTGAGGACGGCCTTACCTTCTACAACTCCGATGAAGAGGAGATCACAAAAGAGTCTACTCATATAGAATGGGATGCCGAAGCAGTAGCAAAGGGCGGATATGAGCACTTCATGATGAAGGAGATGCACGAGCAGCCCAAGGCCGTGAGAGAGACATATGAGAAGCATCTTAACGGCAATGAGATCGTGATAGATGAGCTGACTCTTACAGAAGAAGAGATAAAGGGTCTGAACAAGATACATATCGTAGCCTGCGGTACCGCTTATCATGTAGGCATAGCCGCAAAATACATAATAGAAAAGATGGCGAGGATATCCGTGGAAGTAGATATGGCTTCGGAGTTCAGATACCGCGACCCCATCATCGACAAGGGAGCGCTCGTCATACTGATATCACAGTCCGGCGAGACAGCAGATACGCTGCAGGCTCTGCGTGACTCCAAGGCAAAGGGTGCAAACGTGATGGCGATAGTGAACGTCGTCGGATCTTCCATAGCAAGAGAGGCAGACAGCGTGATGTACACCTGGGCAGGCCCGGAGATAGCCGTGGCATCCACAAAGGCATATTCGGCGCAGCTCATTGCGCTCTATCTCATTGCCATGAAGTTTGCAAGAGTAAGGAATACGATATCAGAAGAGGAGCTGGCAGAGATACTGAACGATCTGCGCAAGCTTCCGGATCAGATAGAACTGCTTTTGGGAAATAAAGAAAGGATCCAGAGATTCGCAAACAGATATATCGCCGCGAAGAGTATCTTCTTCATCGGGCGCGGACTTGATTATTCACTCTCCATGGAGGGATCGCTGAAGCTTAAGGAGATATCCTATGTGCATTCCGAAGCGTACGCTGCCGGAGAACTGAAGCACGGTCCCATATCCCTTATAGAGGACGGCACTCTTGTAATGGCGGCTCTTACGCAGGAGGAGCTTTACAAGAAGACCATCAGCAACATAGTCGAAGTCAAAGCGAGGGGCGCTTTCGTCCTGGCTCTGACCAATGCGGGACATCAGGATATAGAAAAGACAGCGGACTACGTCATCTATATACCGATGACGAACAGATACTTTACAAATTCACTGGCGATCATCCCTCTGCAGCTTTTTGCTTACTACGTAGCCGTAGGCAAGGGATGTGACGTCGACAAGCCGAGGAACCTCGCAAAGTCGGTGACGGTAGAATAATAAGAAGAACCGGGCTGATCACCCGTTGAGGACGGAATCGAACTTGTCGTTTAAGGCGTAGTCAAGATCCTTGCTGATCAGCCACAGATATACGAATTCATAGTATTCCTCAGAACCGTAATCACTGCATTCTTTTGATCCGTGATAGAATTTGTTGTCACGGCTTGAAGGATTGCCTTCATAGAGCTTCTCGCTCTTTAAGAGCTGTACGGAAAACTCCCTGAAGTTGTCCATTAAGACAAAATTCTTGTATATTCCCATGATAAGGACGCTGCATTCCTCTGCCAGCGTCTTGGGATCTTCTTTCTTGAGAGCAACAAAGTGAGCGAAGCCGATCAGAAGAGCACAGTAAAGCTTCTGCGGGATCGACTGGTCAAAGCTCTTGCATATCTTCCACTTCTTCATGCAATCCCGGTATAGCTTGAGATAATCCATGAACTTCTGCTCGTCGTTGCTGCGCATGGCACCCGAGAGATCGTGGAATATCTGACGGCCGGCAAGTATGTTTACTCTTTCTGAACCATAGTGTTTTCTGAACATTTTGCTATTCTCCGATCAGTTGATCTTATAGAAGCTCCGCAAGTTCGTAGAGCATGGTTTCCGTCTTTTCCCAGCCGAGGCAGGGATCCGTGATGGACTGTCCGTATACGGTGCCGCCCGGAGCCTGACAGCCGTCCACGAGATATGACTCTATCATCAGACCCTTTACAAGGGAGCGGATATCTTTTGAAAGACGCATGCTGTGCAGTATCTCTTTGGCGATACGGGGCTGCTCTTCAAATTTCTTGCCGGAATTGGCGTGGTTGGTATCCACTATAACAGCAGGATGCTCGAGCCCGCTCTTTTGATACAGCTCGTGAAGGAACATCAGATCCTCGTAATGATAGTTCGGTGCGGTGCTGCCCTGCTTGTGGGTGTATCCGCGAAGTATGGCGTGGGCCAGAGGATTACCTGAACTCTTGACCTCCCAGCCTGAATATACAAAAGTATGTGAATGATGAGCTGCGCTGATCGCATTCATCATCACGGAGAGCATACCGCTTGTGGGGTTCTTCATGCCGACGGGTATATCCAGTCCGCTGGCTGTAAGACGATGTGTCTGATTCTCCACGGATCTCGCACCTACTGCCACATATGACAGCACGTCCGACAGGTAAGGATGGTTGCCGGGATAGAGCATTTCGTCCGCACATGAGAAGCCTGTCTCCTCTATGGCACGCAGATGCACACGGCGTATGGCGATGATGCCCTTTAGCATATCGGGTGCGGCATCTGGATCGGGCTGATGGAGCATGCCCTTATAACCCTCGCCGGTAGTACGCGGTTTATTCGTATATATACGGGGTACTATGACGATCTTGTCTTTTACCTTATCCTGGACATCGCGGAGCTTCGTGATATATTCAAGCACGGAGTCTTCCTTGTCGGCGGAACAGGGACCGATGATGAGCAGAAACTTGTCGCTCTCACCTGTAAAGATCGCCTTGATCGCATCGTCATTGTTTTTCTTTACCGAGGCTGCCTTATCGGATATGGGATACATCTCCTTTAAGACCCTTGCGGGGGGCAGCTCTCTTTTAAATTCAAGATTCATTCTGTAAAACCTCCAAACAGATAAAATACAGTATAACATATTTTTAAGACGGGGTGGCGCATCTTTTGTCTTATTCGAATGTCCCGTTTCACAGTTTTATATTTTTTTCTTCACAATTGTGACACATTTCCAAAGTATAACTATTAGCATAAACTGATTCATCTGAATGGAGGACAGGAAAATGTACGACGATTACGATAACGAGAGAAAGACAAACGACGGATACATGAACGTGGGATCGTCCGGGACGAACAGTGCCAATAAATATGAAGACGCGAAGACGGGCACAGGCTACGGAGAATACAGGAGGCCTCACTACACTTCATATCAGGATGCAAGGAATACGGGCTATGCCAGAAGCGGATATTCACAGAGCGGGACCGGAAGCTATAACAACACAACCGGCAGCAGCACGGGAGCAAAGAAGGAGACGACCGGAAAAAAGACATTCTGGAAAAAGGCAGTGGCCGCGATAGTCGCAGGCGTACTCCTCGGAGGATCGGCAGCAGGAGCTTTTTACGGAGTGTACAGGCTCACCGATATGGATGAGGCAGTGGCGACGATAGCAGAAGCAAAGGCTACGGCAGCTCAGGCATCGATGGCAGCCACCACCGCAGCAAAGGATGCCGGGACAGTCAAGACGACAGTGGCGACAACGGGAGCGGCAGAAGGAGCCGGAGTGGCACAGGTGGTAGACGATGCGATGCCCGCGGTAGTAGCCATAACGAACGCCATGACAGTCAGAGGCCAGACATGGTGGGGACAGCAGGTAGAGCAGACAGGCAAGTCCGCCGGCAGCGGTATCATAGTCGGAAAGAATGATACAGAGCTCCTTATAGCCACAAATCAGCATGTGATATCGGATGCCACGGAGCTTTCGGTACAGTTCGTGAACGGAACGAGTGCGGAAGCCAACCTGAAAGGACAGGATGAGGAAGCGGATATAGCCGTGATAGCCGTAGCGTTTGATTCACTGTCGGACAATACTCTGGATGAGATAAAGATAGCGACTCTGGGTGATTCGAATGATCTGCAGGTAGGCGAGCAGGTGGTGGCCATAGGTAATGCCATGGGCTACGGTCAGACTACGACTACAGGTATCATCAGTGCACTCGGAAGAGAAGCACAGCTCGACAACGGAAAGCGTGAACTGATACAGACAGATGCTGCCATCAATCCCGGTAACTCGGGAGGCGCACTGCTCAATATGAAGGGCGAGCTCATCGGCATCAACGAGGCAAAGGCCGGACAGGTGCTCAGCAACGGTACCATAGTCGAAGGTATGGGATATGCGATACCCATATCGTATGCAAGACCCATCATAGATGAACTGATGAACAAGAGCACAAAGACCAAGGCTTCGGAATCGAACCAGTCATACCTCGGCATAGGCGGAGTGGATGTGACGGATGATGTGGCTACGAAATACGATATACCCGAGGGCATATATGTGGCACAGGTAGAGTCCGGATCTGCAGCTGAAAAGGCAGGCCTTGTGAGAGGAGATGTCATCACAAAGTTTGACGGACAGAGCGTAAGCTCAATGGCAGATCTGAAGGATCTGATGCAGTACTACGAAGCAGGAACAACGGTCGAGCTGACAATAAAGAAGCAGGCTGAAGGCGGATATGATGAAGAAAAGGTGGAAGTCACTCTCGGAAGACGTCCGTCGGATATGGCACAGTAAAATATGATGCTGATATAACATCACCCCCCCGGTATCACCCCGGTAACGCTAGAACGGAACCGGGGTGATATTTTGTCGTTTACTATATAACGACTATTTTATAAAATAAAAGAGTCGTTTGATATTAAGATCCGATCGATCGGAAGGAGACAGAAGGTGGAGAAAAAATACGATGTCGCAGCACTCGGTGAGCTGCTCATAGACATGACAAACAACGGCAAGTCGGAGCAGGGAAACGCCATGTATGAAGCAAATCCCGGAGGAGCACCCTGCAA
>JAEEGO010000233.1 GCA_016280355.1 Lachnospiraceae bacterium
GAAAAATACATTCAGCAGTAAATGCTACAGAACTTTTGACAGGAAATCCTGAAGACGTTTTGACTGCGGGTCTGAGAATATTTTCTCGGGCCCGTTTTCTTCCATGATGATACCTTCGTCGATGAACATCACACGGCTTGCCACTTCTCTTGCAAAGCCCATCTCATGAGTGACTATTACCATTGTCATGCCTGATTCGGCCAGATCCCTTATAACATCCAGCACCTCTCCTACCATCTCGGGGTCGAGTGCGGATGTAGGCTCGTCAAAGAGCATCACCTTGGGACTCATGGCAAGAGAACGTACTATGGCTATACGCTGCTTCTGTCCGCCCGAAAGTGAGGCCGGATATACATCGGCCTTTTCTTCGAGATTTACTCGCTTAAGCAAAGACAGTGCGACCTCTCCCGACTCATCCTTACTCATTATCCCGAGCTTTGTGGGCGCAAGAGTGATGTTCTCCATTACCGTTTTATTTGCGAAAAGATTGAAGTTCTGAAAGACCATTCCCATGTGCTCCCGCACCTTGTTTATGTCAGTAGCGGGATCGGTGATCAGCTGGTCTTCAAACCATATCTCTCCCGAGGTAGGCACCTCCAGCAGGTTCATGCATCTGAGCAGAGTACTCTTGCCGGAGCCGGAAGGTCCGATGATCGCGACCTTTTCCTTTCTTTCTATCTCGGTATTTATTCCCTTCAGCACTTCCTGGCCGTCGAAGGTCTTGTAAAGATTTCTAACGGATATCACTGCGTCTCAACCACCTTTCAAAAGCACTCAGAAGAAGTGTAAGTATCTTGATGAGTATGAAGTATATGACTGCAGCGCCGATGAGGGGCATGAATGCCTCATAGGTACGGCTTGATATCTGATTTGCTACTCTGGTAAGATCCGACAGGCTTACATATCCGACTATGGCTGTCTCCTTGATAAGAGTGATGAATTCATTTCCTATGGGAGGCAGTACATGCTTGAATGCCTGAGGCAATACTATCTCCTTCATGGTCTGTGCCTTAGACAGTCCGAGGGAACGTCCCGCTTCCATCTGTCCCTTGTCGACCGCGAGTATGCCGCCCCTTATTATCTCAGATACATATGCACCGGAATTGATCCCGAACGAAAGAGATGCCACAAGGATACCGTTCTTTGATGAAGAAAAAACGATGAACCACATGATGAGGAGCTGCAGTACCGAAGGCGTACCTCTGATGATATCCACATATACTGTCGCAACATACCACATCCAGCTGTGCTTATGTCCCTTGCGCGGCTCGGAAAGCTTCATCAGCGCCACTACACATCCGATGATGATGCCTATGATCCCCGCAAAGACAGCTATCTCAAGCGTGATACCGAGACCCGAGAGATACAGCTTCCAGCGTTCCTTTACGATAAATGCATTATAAAACTTGGTATATACGTCATTCATAGGTGTCTATCTTACCACGCCCAAAAGCCGATGTCATCAAGATGTTTGCGAAGTTCTTCGGTATACCGTTCGGCACCCCTGTGATTGAGATGGTTCGCATCGCCGTAAAATTCATTGGGATATACCGGGATATCCGACTCAACAGTCATGTTGTAGTATCTTCTCCTGTATCCAAGTTCTTTCAGGTATGCTTCAAATCCTTTCGTAAACTCCGGATGCATGGCTTCCGCCGAGGCTTCGTTTACGGGAGCCTGTGTGATGAGTACCTTGACATTGTTGTCACTCAAAAGATCCACCAGCTTTTCGTAATAAAAGATCACGAGCTCATCACTGTCGAATTCCTCATGATGCACTTCGTAGTTCTCATTATCATCACCTGCGGCACTTCCAAATTCAAGATACCCGAGATCCTTCCTTATGGAATCAAACCGTGCAAGGTTTTCCTCTTTGTTGCCGACAAGTCCCGCATCATACATCTGCGCGAGATATCTTGAAGGAAGCCGCAGTTTGTAGCCTGCCATCTCAGCAAGCCTGCCGTGCCTTGCGACTATTGTATCGTTTGTAGTCAGGGCTTTTGTATATGCTTCCATCAGCTCTCCCGCAGACAGGAAGTTGAAATAGAGCGTCTGATCCCAGTTGTCTATATCACACATATGATAGGGAGCAAAAATGATGATCGCCCTCTCCGGAGCCCCGTTGTGGTCGATGTAATTCTTTACCGCATAGTACATCTCCACAGGTGTGCATCCGCCGATACCTATGTTGTACACGCCGTCATGAAGCTCACCCGGAAGCACCGAAGACTTCGCCCTTGAGTCACCTATGATCAGGGTATCCGCATCTGTATAGGGGGCTCTGGAGTTTTCATATTCCTCCTTCCACATCACGTATTCCGTCGTCATGTAGCTCATCGGAAGAGCATATGCCAGCACACACAATACGACAAGCGGTATGGATATCAGTATTAAGTTTCTTATCAGCTTTATCTTATCTTTCAATGCTTACCTTTCAGCGTCGTCAGAATTTGAAATAAATGAATTCCTGGGCGCCTATGGAGGTCGACCCGAGTATCATCAGCACAAGCAGAAAGTATATCGTCCATCTTACAGGTGTGCTGCAGGCTGCTATACGCCCTGCGGCATCACCGGTCCTCTCATTGACCAGGTCAAAGATCAGCAGTATGACAAGTCCCGCCACAAGGAACATGAAGTGAAACACTCCGAGTCCCAGCGAGAAGGGTGAAGTGGTAAGGATCGATGCAAACCGGAAATCTGTAAACACCTTACCGATCACTGTCATAGCCTGGCCTATATCATCCGCTCTGAAGAAGCAGACCGCGAAAGTAAAGAGCAGGAACGTGATGCATATCTTAAGCCATTTCGGAAAATGTGAGCGTATGCCGCTTATCCCCTCTTCCATGATCTGGAAAAGTCCCGACAGCATGCCCCAAATGATAAAAGTGATGTCCGCTCCGTGCCACATGCCCGAAAGCGTGAATACGATCAGGATGTTCAGGTACTTGCGGCCTTTCCCCTTGCGGTTGCCTCCCAGAGGGATATACACATAGTCGCGAAACCAGCTGTTGAGTGAGATATGCCACCGCCTCCACAGATCGGAACACGAGTCTGCAAAGAAAGGCTGACGGAAATTCTCTGTCAGAGAAAAGCCGAGTATCTCAGCCGTACCTATGGCTATCGTGGAGTATGAGGCAAAGTCACAGAATATCTGCAGAGAATAAAGGCAGGTGCCGATAAACAGCTGATATCCCGTAGCATCCATGTAATTGTCATATATCAGGTCCACCATGATGGCAAGCCTCGATGCCAGGACTATCTTAAGGAAATATCCGTAAGCCATGCGTATCAGGCCGTGTCGTATGCGTTCATAATCAAAGCTATGCTTTTCTTCAAACTGCGGAAGCAGATGAGGTGCCCTCTCTATAGGCCCCGAGAGTAATACCGGGAAGAAAGACGAGAATGCGGCATACGATATGAAGGATCCGGCCGGAGTCATTGTCCCCTTGTATATTTCAAACACATAGGTAAGTGACTGGAAGATATAGAACGATATCCCGACCGGAAGCAGGATCGAAAGTGCATCGTCTCCTGCGATCAGCTTCGAGAGCAGTCCCGCGTACTTGAAGAAAAACAGCGTGCCCGTCAGAAGTATCACGGTGAGGACAAGGAGTCTCTTTTTCATCCTTGATTCATGCACCACATACCGCAGCAGGTATCCCGAGAAATATGTGACAAGGGTCACCGCAAGCAGCAACAGGCCGTATCTTATATCGGCGTACATATAGAAGAAATATGAAGCTGTAATAAGCCAAATGTTTGCCGGCTTTCTGGATGCGGATACTGATTGAAGAATAAAATATACGACAGCCACGACCGGCAGGAAAATGGCGAATTCTACGGAATTAAAAAGCATGGGAATAATGTACATTAAACAGATTGAGAGTGTCAACGTCCCATTGTCACCCATGCCGCTTCAACGTATAATATCTGATAGGTTTGCATATCGGGAGGAGTACATGATGGGAAACAGCATAACCGTAAAAAAAGGCGAGATCGCCGAAGCGATAACATTTGTCAAGGATTTCCTTGAGGCGTGTAAAGTCAGGGACAGGGAAAAGACCAGGGCAATGCTTTTGACGGAGGAAGTAACGGTCGGCCTGCTGAATCACACCACTGAAAACGGATGTGTCAAACTGACTGCAAAGAAGTCCTTCGGCAATGTCTATATAGATCTGACCGCTCCCGGCGATGAGTTTGAGCTGATGAGCGATGAAATGATAGCAGAGATACTTGATACCCGCTATGAGAGCACTGAAATGTCCGCAAATACAGAAGGTGCGATCCGAAGCATCATGGTAAAGAGCTTCTCTGACCAGCTCAAATACAAGAACAACAAGGGCAGGAACAACGTGCTGATCACAGCATCGACTTCACGCTACGCCCTGCTGTACATGACCCTGACCGGACTCTTCGCGGGTCTTATCTTCGGACTTTTGATGAACCTGCTTCCTGTCGGGATCAAAGATGCCATAAATGAGAATGTCTTCAGCCTGATCACCACCGTATTCATGAACGGACTTCAGACCGTAGTGGCTCCCGTGGTCTTCTTCTCCATTGCCACTGCTGTAGCAGGATTCGGCAATCTTTCCGACATAGGCAAGATAGGCGGCAAAGTGATGCTCGCATATATTCTGACATCCATACTGTCCATTATGATAGGTGCCGGACTTTTCTTTGTTTTCCAGCCGGGTGATCCTTCGGCGGCAAGCGGCATCATGGCGACTGAGGTCGTAGATCAGGCTGCCGTAGCGCAGATGAGCGAAGTCACGCTTAAGAACACCATCATAGATCTGGTACCGTCAAATATAATCAAGCCCTTCGCCGAAGCAAAAATGCTCCAGATCATTGTGCTTGCGATATTCTGCGGAGTAGCTGCGGGACTCATAGGACGGTTCTCCACACTGATAAAGGATCTGTTTGAAGCCATGAACGAGCTGTTCCTTAAGATAACCGTTATACTCGTACAGCTCATCCCACTTGTCACCTTCTGTTCAATGGCCTCCATGATGGTCTCTACAGGCAGTGATTCCATCGTTTCCGTGCTTGGTATAGTAGGAGTGACACTGCTCGGCTTTTTCGTGATGATGGTGGTCTACTGCATCCTCATCCTTGTCTTCACCGGGATGAACCCGCTTATATTCTTCAGAAAATATGCCCCCACCATGCTGCAGGTCTTCTCGCTGTCATCCAGCAATGCTTCCATACCGCTGAACATGAAGGTCTGCGGTGAAAGGCTGGGGATATCTCCAAAGATATATTCATTCTCTATCCCTCTCGGTGCTACGATAAACATGAACGGCGCATGCATACAACTGTCAATATCCGCACTGGCCATAGCCAACATCTACGGAGTCAGCATAAGCGGAAAGATGCTCGTTGTGATGTGTGCAACCATCATCATACTGTCCATGGGAGCACCCGGCATACCGGGTATGGGACTCATACTGCTCACCGTCATCCTGACGCAGTTCAACGTACCTGTAGCCGGAGTCAGTCTGCTGATAGGGGTATACCCCATCCTCGATATGTTCATCACCACTATCAACTGTCTGGGAGATGTGGCCACGACATTCATCGTGGCAAAAAGCGAAAAGCTGATAGATGTCGATGTTTACAATGCATCCGATGCAAAGTAAAAATTATTTTTAAAACATATTGCCATCGCATTTTATTTTTCGTATAAAGAGATAGAAGGGAAGATCACCGGTGCTTTTGCACAAACTGATCAAGACAGCGAACAAATCACATTACATATGAAATGGAGGAAAAGAACATGGCTATTTTTAATAACAAACTCACTGACGAGGAGCTGGAAGGCGTAAACGGAGGCGGATATATGTATTCCGGCAATCTGATCACCAACGACGGCATGAAAGAGAAGTATGGATGCTGGGAGGTTATAGACGACAATAACGGAAACGTCCTCGCAAGATTTAAGACTGAAGCAGAAGCATTGAAGTGGATAGCAGAATCTAATGGTCAGATATCAGCTGAGAAGTACGACTGGAATAAGGTCAACAATCTTCGTAACGGAATAAGATAATAGCACGATAGCTGATCTTAAAAACCGGCGGCACGGATGCCGCCGGTTTTTCATGTTATCAGTTTATTAATTCAACCCAGCTCATCTATCTCCTTGAGCCAAAGCGATGCCGATGCATCCGACGGCATCCTCAGATCTCCTCTCGGAGACACCGCCACTGTACCGACCTTCGGACCATCAGGCAGGCAGGAACGCTTGAACTGCTGTGAGAAGAATCTCCTGTAAAATGTCTTCATCCACTTTAATATCATCTCCGGATCGTAAGTGCCTGCATGAGCGATCTTTGCCAGCCTGTAGATCTTGCCAGGTGAAAAACCGAACCTAAGCAGATAATACAGGAAGAAATCATGCAGCTCATACGGTCCCACGATATCCTCGGTCTTCTGACTGATCTTTCCGTCCTTCGGCGGCAAAAGCTCCGGTGACACAGGCGTGTCCAACACATCACGCAGCGTATCCGCCAGCACCTTATCTCCCTTTGCTTCCGCTTCGGAAGCATAGTAATCCACTAGATGCCTCACCAGAGTCTTCGGTACTCCTGCATTGACCCCGTACATGGACATATGATCCCCGTTGTAGGTCGCCCATCCCAGAGCCAGCTCGGACATATCTCCTGTCCCTATCACGAGTCCGCCCTTTTTATTTGCAATATCCATGAGTATCTGGGTCCGCTCTCTTGCCTGTGCGTTCTCATAGGTCACGTCATGTTCATTGATATCTGCACCAATATCTTCCATATGCTGAGTAACGGACTTTTTTATGTCAACCTCAAGCAGAGTGCATCCAAGAGATTTCGCGAGCTTTACGGCGTTATCGTAAGTCCTGTCCGTAGTGCCAAATCCCGGCATGGTCACTGCATATATACCTGCTCTGTCTATACCGAGTCTGTCAAATGCCCTTACCGTCACAAGCAGTGCCAGAGTGGAATCCAGACCGCCCGAAAGACCTATTGTTGCATTATGTAAACTTGCATGCTCAAGCCTTTTTGCCAGTCCTATAGACTGGATATTAGCGATGTCTTCGCATCTTGTGCGCCGTTCACTGTCTGATGCGGGCACAAAGGGCAGAGGTGCAATTTCTCTCTTTATGTCAACCACACACTCGTTTATGAGAAACGGTATCCTGACATAGTCATCATATACGTTTTCGGTGAATGTATTTCTTCTTCTGCGCTCTGACAGGAGTCTGTCCACATCTATATCCGCTGTGATCACTCCCTCCGAGAAGAGCTTGGACTCAGCGAGTATGGTCCCGTTCTCCGCGATGATATCATGTCCTCCGAAGACCAGATCCTGGCTGGACTCCCCCTCACCGGCTGAGGTATAGATATATGCCGCTACTCTTGCCCCCGAAGCGGATCCTATCAGCTGTCTGCGATAGGAAGCCTTGCCTATCAGCTCATCCGATGCCGAGAGGTTCACTATCACATTGGCTCCGGCCATCGCATGTACTATGGACGGAGGTGCGCTCACCCAAGCATCCTCACAGATCTCACAGGCTATCCGAAGATCCGGCAGACTCTCTCCGTTCTCAAAAATGATATGTGTACCGAAGGGTATCCCCGTGCCGAAAAAGTCGGTAGTGAGCACGGCAGCGTTGCCCGGTGAGAAGTATCTTGCTTCGTAAAACTCAGAATAGTTCGGTATATAGGTCTTAGGCACCATGCCAAGACATAGTCCTCTGTGTACGGCCGCTGCCACGCTGTAGAGCTTGTCCCTGAAGTGATAAGGCAGCCCCACGAATACGAGCACATCGAGATCCGCCGTGTATTCCGCTATGGCTTTAAGCTCTGCCTTGCATTCATCTATCAGAGTATGCTGCAGGAGCAGATCACCGCAGGTATATCCCGATATCACAAGCTCCGGGAACACTATCACCTTCGCTCCCGAGGCCGCAGCGGCATCGATACCCTGCATTATCTTTTCTGCATTGTAGTGCGGATCTGCCACCTTTATCTTTGGTGTGACCGCAGCCACTTTCACGAATCCGTCTCTCATATCCGCTTATATCCTTTCTGTTTGCAATTGATCACAGGTAAAGCTTCTCATATTCATCCACCGGTATGGGTCTGCTGTAATAAAAGCCCTGTATGATATCACATCCCAGCTCGTACAGTCTGTCCACCTGTCCCCTGCTCTCGGCTCCTTCGGCCAGACATACGAATCCGAGTTCCTTTGCCAGTTCTACTATGTGCCTGATCACAGCCAGGTCTTCTTCCCTGTCTTTTTCCGTTCCGGTCTTGTCTACAAAGCTCTTGTCTATCTTGAGTGTATCCAGGGGCATCTCGGTAAGCAGTGAAAGTGAAGAATAGCCTGTCCCAAAGTCATCCATGGATATCCTGTAGCCCCTGTCCCTGAGCTCTTCAAGCACACGGATCATGTGCTCGGTATTATCATATGTCGCACTCTCCGTAAGCTCAAAGTCTATCAGCTCATGACTGACTCCGTACGAATCCACGATCTTTGTCAGGTGGTCTATCAGTCTGCTGTCATACAGTCTGTTTCTCGACAGATTGACCGATATGGGATACAGTTTTCTTCGTTCCTGCTTCCACCGGGCCAGTGCTGCACATACCTTATTCAGCACTATATCATCTATCTTTCCTATCGATCCGTCTTTTTCAAAGAAGGGAATGAACCTGCCCGGTGACAGCAATTCCTTGCCCTTATAATTCCACCTTATCAGAGCCTCCGCTCCCTCTATCTCTTCCTTTTGGATATCAAATTTAGGCTGCAGGTAAACGACAAATTCATCATTTGCCATGGCCGTGTCTACGTATGCCTTTATATAGTTGACCCACGATATCGCATCGTGCATCTCATCGGTATATACCGTGATCTCCGTACTGTTGTTGCTTGTGCCGAGAGCCTGAGCCATCTTGCCTGCATCCGCCACGCGGTTGCCCAAAAGCACTGCTCTTTGCATCGGTACCACACCGCATCTGTAGTATATCCTGTAGTTCGGATCTTCGGTAAGATGTGACAGACTGCCAAAAAACTGTTCCAGCTTTTCTATCGTCTCTTCCTCGGGCATATCCCTTATTATCATCGCAAAATTGTCGTTATGACATCTGGCACTGGTATATACATACTCCATTTCGTTCATGGCCTTCACAACATCTGACAGTACCCTGTTCGCTGCTATGTGACCGTACACTTCGTTGATCACCCTGAATTCCTTGATATCAAAATGGACAAATGTATAGTCGTTTATGCCTTTATCCATGGGCATTTCAAGATATGCGACAAGATGATTCCAGTTGTAATGGCCCGTGATCGGATCAAAAAAAGCCTTCTCGTACAGGTATTTCTTGTCCATGCTGTCCGTATCACCTTCAATTACGGACCTTGCCATGTCCTGCTCAACTCTGCCCTCATACAGTATCCTTATCTTTTTGTAGCCCGTGAAGACACCTGTCACGTCCGCTTTGTTTCCGACAGAAAGGAAGCTGTATACCCTGCGGGCATCGTCATCCTTTGCTATATCATCAAACAACCTGCAGATATACTCCCTGCCAGGCTTTGCGTCGTCATCAAGTTCAATGGAATAAAAGAAGGCTCCGTCAAGGCGCACCGATTCCAGATCTGAAGGATAATCCACTCTCTCATCATCCGGTCTGTATTCTATACCTATCACAGGTCTGTCGATCGATGCGATATAAAACACTCCCGGATAGTCATAGGTCCCGAAAGTACCTGCGTATCCGGCTACCCTGTCCGGTATGGTGCCGGCAAAAAACGCCCGGATATCATCCTCATCCGCATACATGTAATATAGCAGTCTTTCCGGCTTGTACAGCTGGTTCAGCTTATTGATAAAAAGATCCTTTTCGGACTTCATGTTTCATCCGTCCCTTCTTTTACCTGCTGAGCCTTATCCTGCTCCTTACCGTAATACCTGATGCACAGCATAGTGATATCGTCGAACTGTGCTGCTTCTCCCGCAAACGAGCTTATATCTGC
>JAEEGO010000234.1 GCA_016280355.1 Lachnospiraceae bacterium
ACCCCTTTACGGCTCCCGCTGTCTGTCCGCCTACGATGTACTTCTGACATGCCAGATAGACTATCAGCACAGGTGCGCAGGTAAGCAGCACGTCCGCACAGATCAGGTTCCACTTCATCTCGTACTGTCCGAAGAAGTTGTAGATGGCCAGTGTCATGGGCCACTTCTCCGAGCTGTGCAGGAAATACAGGGGCATCATGAATTCGTTCCAGCAGTTCAGGAAGCACAGTACCCCGGCAGTAATGATCGCGCTCTTGAGCATGGGGAATATGATCCTGAGGTAGAGCTGTATGGGACTGCATCCGTCTATTATCGCCGCCTCATCAAGCTCCGTGGGTATCTTGGATACGAATCCGTAGATCAGGAAGATGGAAAACGGTGTCTGCAGTGCCATATAAAGCAGGATGATGCCCGGCCTGGTGTTGGTCAGATGCAGTGTGATCATGGTCTTTGTCAGTGTCACGTAGTTGATGGGGATGACCATTCCCAGCACCACGTACATATAGATCGCTGCCATTCCCTTGCTGCGCCTGCGTGAGAATACATAAGCCGCCATGGCTCCGAAGAAGATCGTGATAAAGGTTCCCAGTCCCGCATACATCAGGCTGTTTAAGAAGCTGCGTATCAGCTTTCCCTTCTCTATCACGGTGGCGAAGTTGGATACTATCCATGTCTTCGGCAGCTCAAGGTTCATGTTCAGCGTCTCGCCGTCTGCCTTGAAGGCATTGAGTATGACCAGCAGCATGGGGATGATCACTATGAGTGATGCTATCCACGCCAGCAGGTTCTTCAGCAGTATCTGTACGAATTTGTTCTTAGTCGTGTATACCATTCTCTCAGCCCTCCGTCACTCTACCACTTCATCCTTGGTCAGGATCTTGACCATGAAGAAGCCTATGATCACCATGAAGATGAACAGTACGGAGCTGATGGTGGTACCCTCTGCGTACAGTCCCTTGCTCATCATCTTGTAGACTGCGGTGTAGAGCACCTCTGTCCTGTGGCCCGGTCCTCCGTTCGTTAAGGCATATACCATATCGAAGATCTTCAGTCCGTATATGACATTCAGCACTATGGTCACCGCGAGCGTCTGTCTGAGCATCGGCAGTGTGATATACCTGAATCTCTGCCAGGCATTCGCTCCGTCTATGGCAGCCGCCTCATAGTAGATGTCCGGTATGGCCAGGATGCCCGCTATGAGCAGTGTCATGATGTATCCCACGCCCCTCCAGATATCGACGGCCATGACCGATCCGAAGGCGAGCTTGGGATCCACCAGCCACTTGTTTGCGAGGAAATCCAGACCGACCGCCCTGAAGAACTCGTTCAGGAATCCGGTCTTTGGATTCAGTATCGAAGTGAATACGAGACCCGTCACCAGGATCGGCAGTATGGAAGGCAGATAAAGAATGCCTCTGTGGAAGTTCTTCCACTTGATGTTGCGTGAGAGCGCCACTGCAAAAAGCAGTCCCAGCCCTGTCTTCGCTATTGTCGTGATGATGGTGAACCAGACTGTATTGGTGATGTATCTGAGATAGTCATTATTCCCCGAAAAGACCTCGAGGAAATTCCTGAATCCAACGAAATGAAGATCCGGTGAATAGGCCGACCAGTCCGTGAAGCTGTAGCCTATACCTATGATGCCCGGGACCACGGAAAGAACCGTGTATATCAGCACCGACCCTAATACGAAATACCATGGATATACCTTTGATTTCTGCATGGCTTATACCCTCTCCTTAAACTTCCCCCACAAGTGATATGTATCACTATGGTGATCAGTTTAATCGAAACGTTTCGCATATTCCATGCAGACATTTGTCTTAGATTTGCACTTTTTTAACCTCTGCTGTTCTTCCGGTATTCGGTGGGGTTCTCCCCCGCCTCCTTGCGGAATGTCCTGCTGAAGTAGAACTGATCAGGATAGCCCGAAAGCTCCCCCACTCTGGCTATAGGCTCATCTGTGGTGGCCAGCAGCCTCTTCGCTTCCTTCATCCTGATCCCCGTCAGATAGCGCATGGGAGACTCTCCCTGGCTCTTCGTGAAGATCTTGGAAAGATATGCCGAAGAGAATCCGAAGTCCGCAGCCAGCGCTCCGATGTCTATCTCCTCCCTGAAGTGGTCGGCCAGATATCTCCTGGTCTGCTTCACTATCTCCTCCGTGCTCCGACCCGCTGCTCCCTCATCGCCCGGGAGCTCATAGTCCTGCTGCAGTCTGAGCGCCAGCTTCTCCAGTATCGCAGTGAGCTTGTCCTCCGACACGGGCTTCAGAAGATAATCAAACACTCCGTGCCTGATGGCCTCCTGTGCATAGGAGAAGTCGGCGTATCCTGTGAGTATCACCGTAAGTATCTCCGGATACTTCTCATGTATCTGCCCCGCGAGCTCAAGCCCGTCCATCTCCGGCATCCTGATATCGGTGAAGACGACCTGTATATTCCCTCCTTCGAGAGCCTTCAGAGCCTCTCTGCCGTCGCCGCACTCGGCAGCTATCCTGTAGCTGTCATCCGTCTCCGTGATCCTTCGCTTCAGCGACTGTCTTATCATGTACTCATCATCTGCGATCAGTACATTATAGTGGTCTATCTTGATCATTTCCCTCTCCCGTACTCTTCACATGACCTCCCACTGTGACGAAGGCTCCGCCCTCCTCCCTGTTGCCGAAGTCAAAGACAAAAGGAATGCCATCCAGCAGGTAGAGCCTTATGAATATATTCAGTATCCCCATCCCCTCTATCTTGAGGCTCGGAAGCAGCCCGCTCTCGAGGATACTGTCCATGCTCTTCCTGAGCTCCCTGTCCACCTCGGGGTCGAAGCCGGGACCGTTGTCCATGACGGTGACATGCCAGTCTTCACCCTTCATACCGCCCTCCACCCGTATCTCCCAGGGCTCACGGTGGACCATCACGGCCTTCACCGCATTCTCCACCAGAAGCTGTATGCAAAGCTTCGGCACCATGCAGTCCAGTATATCGTCGGAGATCTCATAGGTGTAGGTGAGACCGTTTCCGAAGCGGCGCTTCATGCATCCCAGGTATCTGTCTACCTGCTCCATCTCCTCCTCCACCCTGATACGCATCTCCCTGTTGGAGGAGATATATCTGAGTATGGAGGTGATGTCTTCGCACATCTCCGACACCTGGTCCGTCATCCCGCTCTCTGCCATCTCCCCTATCATCGTGAGGGAATTGTACAGGAAATGCGGATTCATCTGGGACTGTAGTGCCAGCATCTGTGCCTGCATCTCCTGCTCCTTCAGTGTCAGCATGGTCTGCGTGGAGCTCTCCTGGGAGCGTATGCTGTCGTTTATCGAATCTCTCAGCTTGTCTATCTCCAGCACACCCGAATCCTGCAGCTCAAGTCTTGCATACTGCTCTCTGTCCGTATCCGACAGGAAGGCATATATGCGCCTTATGGGATCGCTCATCTGTCTGGAGAGCGCAGCCGAGAGTATCACACTGAATATGAGGATCAGGATCACCGCGCATACCGCCGGGATGAAGGCCCTGTACACGGGCCCCATGAACACTGCGTCATCCACCGCCATGGCTACGGTCAGCTTGTCAGACTTGTCCTCGGCAAAGCACAGGAACTGCTTCCTGCCGGTGTAGGTGTTGAGTATCTCTCCGTAGCTCCTCTCCCTGTAGGTATAGTAAGGAAATACCGCCTCCTCGGGATAGATCTGCCTCCCCTCTCCGTCATAGACCGCTATCACGGGCTGCAGTGTGGACACCTGATTGCCCAGCGGCTCGAAGATCTCGTTGTAGTATGCCTTGACCTCCATGAATCCCATCGGGTAGTGATAATCTCCGTAGAAGAGACGGCAGAGCGAGAAGTAAAGAGTCTCCTCATCCACTCCCGCGTGCTTCGATGCCCTGACATCCATGGCAGGTGCATATATGTACTTCTTGCCGGCATATTCTTCTGTCTTTTCGTACCAGGGCAGATCTCTCACACTTTCAG
>JAEEGO010000235.1 GCA_016280355.1 Lachnospiraceae bacterium
CATATTTAAACGGATCTACGGTCTCCAGTGACTCCTCTTTATCTGATCCGCAGGCGGTCAATAGCACTGCCGTCATCGCAAAAGAAAGCACATAAGCCAGCATCCTTAATCTGTACCTTTTCATATTTCCTCCATCTGCTCTGTTCTTTCTGCACGCATACGCTCTGCATTCTACATCATATCCACAGAGATATACAGTTTGAGAGTAGCTCACGAAAAAGATACTCTCTAATTGTGTAGGTTCTGTGACCGTGGTCTGATATCATTTGCAAAACGGTTATGTATTAACCTAAAGATATTGATAAAAGCTGCGTGTCTCCGTATATCCTTACCGTCAAAGTCCCTTCTCTCTCGGACATCTCTTTCAGTCCACACTCCATTTCAGCCCATAAAGCAGGCCACGAGCCCGGCATCACGGTCAGTTCCGTAGGCGGTTCATAAGGAGCATACGGCTTTTGAGGCGTGGAAGTATTGCCGCTCCATGTACCGACAGTCTTCCCGTTCCATAAAAGCTCTACTTTTCCGCCTTTTTCCGACTTCAGGAGTAATACGGCCTTTTTTACATCTTCAGGTATCCGGCACCTTATAAACGAAAGAGATGCCGGGGCATCTGATCCATCTGAGACAACAGCTGTCATGCCAAGGCCTCCCTTTACGAATTCAGCATTTTCATGATCGTCACAGGCATATGCTTCCACTCGCTGCGACAGATCCCTGATCTCAAAGTCCGGTCCGGCAAGCTCCGTATCGATGGAAAGTATCTCGGATAATGCATCCCTCCCGATATAGACATGATATTTTCCTCCGTACAGGATCTGCTCCCCGCGTACCACATCATATGTCTTCAGATCTTCTTTTTGGGCCGTAAGTACAACCTTTCGGCTCTCTCCGGGCTTCAGATCCTTTTCACGGCAAAATGCGATCAGTCGTCTCCCGTATCCGGCCGACAGAAACTTATCATCCTCAAAGTCAGCCGAAGCATATATCTGGATCACCTCATCCGTACTTCTATCTCCGGTATTTTTGACAGAAAGGGTTATCCTGATCAGATCCGTACCCTCATCTGCCTGTACGGTAAGATCGGAATACTCTGTATCTCCATATGACAGACCGTAGCCGAAAGGGTACAGCACTCCGTCGGATACGTATCTGTAGGTACGCCGTCCGATTATCCTGTAATCATTCATGTCCGGCAGCACCTTCTCAGATACCGGCCAGGTCTGTACGAGCCTTCCGGCCGGTGATGCTTCTCCGAAGAGCACCGCTGCCACAGCATCTCCCATGTATTCCGAGCCTGATGCGGAAAGCAGCATGGCATCTGTTTTCCTTTCCGCTCCGTCAAAAGTATACGGATAGTTGGAAAGAAGGACTGTTATGATCTTCCTGTCTGTAGCAGTAAAAGCATCCAAAAGACGCTGCTGATGCGCGGGTAGTGCAATAGATGTCCTGTCATAGTCTTCTCTTGCAGACACCATCGGATTGCAGCCGAGCACAAGGATCACCGTGTTCTTATCCTCCGCCGCTGCCATAGCCTCTTCTATACCGTCGGATATCTTAATAAGTTCTGTCCTGACACGTGGAAGCTTATCATCTGCTTTCAGCCTGCCGTCAGATGTGACAGCCACTTCCCTTGCGAAGCGGTCTTTCAGCGTTATGCTTCCGTCTTCGGCCTTATCCAGATGGAACTTGCAGGTTACGAACCAGTCAAAGATGTTATCCCTGTCGGCTTTAAGATATCCCATCTCTTCATCGGTAAGACCATAAAAACAGCTTTGTACGTATTTCCCGGTTGCGATGCTCCTGATGGTATGATTTCCGTCATTCCAGTCTTCTATGCAGAAAAGATCTCCATCATCGATATCAGACAGGGTCACGGTGCCGTCTTTTTCTATATGCCACGCTTTTCCGTTCGTGACTATACGATATCTGTCCAACCCGGTTGCAAATGGCAGATCTTTATCCAACAGAGAGGTCAGACCGTCCTTCACCGTATGGGAGAAGGGTCTCACCCCTGCATACCAGTCGGCATACCACTCATCTGCCAAAGGGCCTATCAGCGCTATATCCTCACCTTGTTTTCTCTCAAGCGGCAGCGTATGATCTTTATTCTCAAGCAGTACTATCGACTCTTCGCTCAGCTTTCTGCAGATACTCCTGGCCTCTTCCGTATCGCAGTCCTCAGCAGATATGCTGTCGTAAGGACAAACCCCATCCGGATCATAGATACCAAGCTTCATCCCGACCATCAGGATATTCTTCAGGACTTCGTCCAGCTCGGTCTCCGTTAAAAGTTTCAGTTTCATGGCATCACGGATCGCAGGCTCCACATATTCCGGTTTGTCGGACATACTGTCCGCTCCAGCCTTTATTGCAGCCGCCACGCACTGTGCAAGTGTCCCGTACACATGCTGATAGTCTTTCAGGCGTGTCATGGCAAAGCCGTCACACACCACATGGGTCACACCAAATTCACCTTTCAGCATGGACCGTATCTCCGGGTTCAGCATGCCGGGTATACCGTTTATCCTGTTGTATGCTGCCATTACTCCGAGAGCACCGGCTTCTTGTATCGCTTTTTTAAATTGGGGTATGTAATAGTCCCATTTATCTCTCAACCCGACTGAGGAATTGGTAAAAAATCTTGTGTTTTCGACATTGTTGGCATAGAAGTGTTTTAATGTGACCCCGCATCTTACATAATCCGGGTCCTCTCCCCGCATTCCCCGGATCAGCGCCATCGCATTTTTTGATGTGAGCATGGGATCTTCTCCGTAGCCCTCTTCATTCCTGCCCCATCTCGGATCTCTTTCCAGATCGATCGTGGGAAGCCATCTGCAAAGCCCGATCCTGCGGTGTCTCTTCCAGCAGGCCCTGGCCTCGGTACTGATGATCTCCCCGACTTTTTCTATCAGCTCCGGGTCCCAGGATGCGCTCATTCCTATCGGATTTGGGAACGAAGTTGTCACATCGGGATCACCGATGCCGTTTTGATCATTCCTGCATTCTGCTCCGTGGGAAGCTTCTCCTCCGAGCACAAAGCCCTCCACGCCGAAACGGCCCACTCCCTGTTCCGGATGTGAATAAAGCATGATCTTTTCTTCAACAGTCATATTCGACAGGAGCCAGTCTATCCTCTCGTCTCTTGAAACAGCCGGATCGTGAAAAGGATTGTTTATGCCGTCCTTTGCAAGCAACCTGTCGAGATAGCCCAGCAGTGCTTCTTCAGAATAGATAACCCTGCCGTCCATACCGCATTTTCTGCCGCCATCCACGTTTTCCTGTCTGTCGTCAAAAAACAGGCACTCGGCAGGATCAAGATCGTATTTTGAGAACAGGTCTTCGTATATCTCCCTGTGGGGTTTGAGGTGATGCACCTCATAAGAAATCACCCGACCGTCCACATCCTCGTGGAAAGGCAGTCCGTCTGTATGTGTATGAAACATCCTGCTGGAATAGTTTGAAAGGAGATATATCCTGTAGCCTGCCTCTTTCAGCTCATGAACCTTCTTCCACACCCGCTCTCTCGGCAGAGGCATGCCTTCCAGATGTCCGAGGACATACCTGAAATGCTTTTCATCTTCAGGGTATTTCTTCACATAGTCTTCGACTACGTCGTCGAACGGTCTTAGTTCAATGTCAAACTCAAGCCATAGCGGATCGTCAAACATCCTGTGAGCAAAGTCTTTTGCCTTATCTTCATCAGGGATAGTCTCTCTGATATGCTCGAGCCATCTGTATGACATCAGCACTCCACCCACGTCAAAAACGATATTCTTATACTGCTTCATTTGGAATGCACTAATCCTTTCACGGTTATAAATATCCCCGGGCCGGACAGCCCGGGGACCTGCATGTCGTTATCTGCCGACGATCCTGTCTGACGGCTTACAGTGTGTCTCCTCTTGTGACATAGCCCGGATTGTCTGTTGTCGCGATCACATTCTTCACGTTAATGATCTTTGCCCACTTGTCCACGACCTGTCCTTCGAGCTTTACGCCTTCACCGATGACGGAATGTCCGAGTATCACACAGTTCTTTACAGAGGCACCCTTTTTGATCTCGACACCTCTTCCGATGACACTGTTCTCTACAAGACCCTCTATGACACATCCGTTTGCCACCATTGAATTCTTTACCCTGGACCCCTTCACATATCTCACCGGACAGGAGTCCGTAGTTACTGTATATATAGGCCATTCATCGGTAAAGAGATCTGTTGCCTTCTCAAAATCCAGCAGTTC
>JAEEGO010000236.1 GCA_016280355.1 Lachnospiraceae bacterium
CGTCCATCGTTTTTCCTACTGCAAACTTGTTCTCGGGATAGTCCTTTGTCTCTGCGAGGAGTTCCTTTATGCTGAGTGAATCCAGCACCTGTCCGAGCTTCTTCGCACCCTTTGCTCCCGACTCCACATTCACGCCTGCCAGGCTCTTCTTGATGCTCTGTGCCTGTGACAGTCCGTCCTTTTCCTTAACGGGAAGAGCGACCTGGAATTCGACACTTACAGGTGCCTTGATAAGACCGCGGCCCGGCGTCTTGCCTTCAGGGATGATCTCGGTCCTCTCACCCGTTACTGCCTCGTATTCGAAGCGGTCGGGCATCTGGAGAGCTATACCGCAGTTGAAGTTCTGACGCAGGCGGCTCCTCAGGTCTCCCGAAGCATTTGCTGTGATGACTGTATATATGCCGTAGCTTGTTCCTTCTCTTGTGATCACGGCAAGATCATCATCGAACCTGTCATAGTTCTCATAGAATGCTGTGAAGTTGTCCAGTACAAGGAGCAGTGCGGGACAGTCATTGTTGAACTGTACATACTCCCTGAAGGATCCGATACCCATGGACGCGAACTTCTTCTTCCTCTCTGCAAGTTCATTTGCAAAGAATCCGAATGTATCGCTAAGCTTATCATCCTCACCGTCGAAGCATACGCCTCCGATATGGGGCATAGATGCAAATACGGACATCGTACGTGATGAGAAATCCAGTATGTAGATATTTACATCCGACGGCTGATACTGTGTGACCGCACCGTAGATGATAGACTGCAAAAGTGTCGTCTTACCTGATCCGGAAGGTCCGCATACCAGCAGGTTGCCGTCTGCAAGGAAATCGACATATGCCGTGTACTGGCTCTGTGCCTCGGGGTTATCCGCAAGACCTACGGGCAGGCGCAGTGAGAAACCTTCGCTCTTTTCTGATGCAAGCTCTTCGAGATAGATCCTCTTTGCAAGTGCCGGCAGCCATATCTGTCGTACAGCAGCTATCTTGTGCTCCTCGGCTATCTTTGAAGCATACTTTACGACTGCATCCAGCTGTGTGACTTCCTGGATATTGTCCGACTTTTTCTTCTTATCCTTCTTCTTCGGTACACCGTTCTTTCCGATCAGATTGATCAGCTCGACCCTGGCATTCTTCTCATCCGAGAAAGGAACCTCAGGCTCATAAGCTGCTCCCGACCATCCGGACTGGAACTCTTCGAAGATCTCGTCGCTTCCAACCTGGAAGTATCCGCGTCCTGTTCCGGTGATATAAGCTGCATCCGGCTTCTTGAGCATTTCATTTGAATCGGATTTGTCTGCCACTCTCAGACACAGGCGGAATCTGGTATTTGACCATATCTCGTCATCTACTACGCCTGAAGGCTTCTGTGTCGCAAGGATGAGGTTTACACCGAGCGAACGTCCGACACGTGCTGCCGATACGAGTGAGCGGACGAACTCAGGCTGCTCTTTCTTGAGCTCCGCAAACTCATCGGCGATTATAAGGAGGTGGGGCATCGGCTCAGTTGCGACTCCCGAACGGTACAGCTCGATATAAGCATCGATATGTTTCACCTTGAAGTCATTGAACAGCTTCTGCCTGTGCTTGATCTCGGCATTGATAGAGAGCAGTGCTCTGTTTGTTGCATTTCCGCCGAGATTAGTGATAACACCGGATACATGAGGCAGACCCTCAAAGCTCTGTGCCATACCGCCGCCCTTGTAGTCGATAAGTATGAATGCGACTTCATCGGGGTGATAGTTGATAGCAAGAGAGAGGATATAGCTCTGCAGTGTTTCGGATTTACCTGATCCTGTAGTACCGGCTACAAGTCCGTGAGGTCCGTGATACTTCTCGTGGATATCCAGATAAAGCGGCTGGTTGCCCGACTTGTATCCGACCATTGCCCTCATGCTCTCGTATGTCCTGTTCTCGAGCCATCTGTGATAGATGTTCAGATCCTCGACCTTTGATGTCTTGTACATATCAAGGAAAGTAAGTATATCCGGTATACCTGCAGCCACACCCGTCTCGCGCAGATGTATGCCTGACAGTGCTCTTGCAAATCTCTCTGCGGATCTGTGGGCCAGGGTGTCGAAAGCAACGTTATCCCTTTCGGGGAATGCATTGATAGTCGACATGAATCCATGCGTATCTCCGTCATCGGTGATGATGGCATTGCAGCTGCTCGGAAGCTTGTCCGCGGAGTCTGCGAGCATGATGACGCTCATGCCCATCTCAGCCGTGGGAGCAAGCAGATACTTTGATATAGCCTCTTCTGCAAGGAGTGAAGAATCCGCTATGATGAAGACATAGTGCGGCAGGACCTTCTTGTCCTTTTCTTCGTTTGCAGCTTCTTTTGTCTTTTCAAGGCGTCCTCTTATCACATCGGACATGAAATACATGACATCACCGACACTGTTCTTGTCACAGCACATGAGACGGAGCTTTCCGTCCGGTGTCCAGACATGCGGCAGATATCTCATATAATTCCAGTGATCTCTTTCCTTCTGAGGGAAGACTATGCACATACGTACATCCGTATAAGGGTGTGCGCTTGCTATCTGTACGCTCATCACTCTTGCGAGATTGAGTGCCTTCTCTCTTTCGGAGGATACGATACCGACAAAACGGTTATCGTAAAGTGATATCGAGACGGGTACATCCTTGAGCGTTGACATAGCGAGCTTGATCTCTTCGGTCTTGTTGTTCAGAGGATCGTGCTCCGCCATGATCTGTTCCTTGGGAGTCTCTATCTCATTGAATGAAGGTATATCGCCTGTTCCGAGACGTACATCCAGGAAATCCTCATGCACCGGACTCTTGTTCCAGAGTGTCGGAGTGGCGTTGATGCCGATCTGGGCTGCTTCCTCCGCAGAAGGATACATCCTCTCGAGGACACCGGCGTTATACTGCATCTTATCCCTGATCAGCCCGGTCATCTTGACAGCGTATGCCTCGTAATTGCTTACGCGCTCTTCTTCGTCCTTTGCATACTTCTGATCTTCATACTTAGTATTTATGATCGCCCAGAATGCGCCTACGGCAGCTGCTCCCACGCTCATCACGATACCACCGAAGTTAAAGCCGTTGCCGAATGAGAATACTGCACCGAGAGCCATCGGGATGATCATCGTAAAGGCCGGCCCTACGGTAAACTTCAACGGCTGCTTTTCTCTTTTCTGCTTCGGAGGGCATTTTTCAAGAGTGAAAGATTCCCTGTCGATCAGCTCGAGTTTTCTGGGTGTACGAAGGAAATACTTCTCCTCGACCGCTTCGGGCTCCCCATCGTTTCCGCCGCCTGCGGATGTGATATGGATCTCCTTTATCCCGGTGACCTTGCAGTTTCCGTCAGGATTGTTTATTGCAAGTGTATTGCCCAGATATACGATCTTCAGTCCGATGATATAGATCGTATCGCCGAACTCCAGCTTCTGCTCTCCTTCGATCATGCGTCCGTTGACGAACGTTCCGTTCATGCTGCCGAGATCGTTTATCGAAGCCGATCCCGATGAGATGCTGATCTTTGCATGCTTCGGAGATACGAACTTGTTCGCATAGCAGATCATATTGGATTCGTCTTTACCTATTGTGATCTCTGTATTCTCGCCTGTCTTAAGCAGATATTTTGCGAAGCTTGTATCCCCTTCTCCGACTTCCTTTGCAGTAAGCGAAAATACCTGACCGTCGCGAAACTCACAGTTAACGAACAGTCCTTCCTTAATGGTGATCGTATCTACAGGCTTTTCATCCTGCGTGATCACAAAGCTGCCCTGTCCGGACAGTGTCCATACCCCGTCCCATACTTCGAGAGGCAGTATGATGTCATCATCTCTGCCGCTGATATAGGGCTTTATTTCAAGCGGGACCTTTCTGTTGTCCACGCTCGGAAGATATAATTCGCAGAAACCGTTCTCAAATACGGCAGTAAGTAAATAGCTCATATGATTCCTCTTCCTCTCTTACTTAAATGTCTTCAACCGTTTTCCACATATTGTCGATCAACGTGTTGTATATATCCTTATCCTTTTCCGGACAGCCGATCGCTATACGTGCAAAGTAACGCTGCCCGTCCGTGAGATCCCTCCATCCGAGCGTATAAACCTTTCCCCAGTAGTTGACTCCGCCTATCACATCCTTGTATTCACTCACATAGGTCCGATCCATTATCCAGTCACCCTTGAGCTTGGTCCTGCCTTCGCATTTAAAGCCGGGCGGTGTCTCATTATCGGCCAGATCTGAGATGGCTTTTCTTCCCTCATCCGTAAGCTCGGCGTCTTCCGGGATGCCGTTCTTATTCTGTGTGACATAGAAATATCCGCCGTTCGCATCGGTATACATGTCAAAGTTTGTGGCACGCGGATATTTTAAGAACAGATCCTTGGGTACATGAATACCCATATGGATGCTCTCGAAATTGATAATGTCATCGGCCGTTGTCGATTCGGGCGGATTTGCACCGGGCATCGCCAGTGCATCCTCGCTGTTTTTCTCAAACAGCTTATCGCGCAGGGTTTTCACGGCTTCGACGCCTTCTTTTTCGTTACTGCAGCCCGTGAGCACAAACTTATAAAAATCATTCTCAGCACTCTCAAGCCAGCATGCTGCAGCTCCGCTCTTTATATTTTCGGATGAAAAATTAAAGGTGTAGTAGTATTTTCCGGGCTCGTTTTCGTTGTACTCCGATATGCTCTCATCACTGATCACCGCTTCCGGATCTATGCTCTTCAGCTGCTCCTCTGCAGATTTTTTAAGTATTGTAGCTATTTCGTCAGGGTACCAGAAAGCACTGGAATCCTTATTGATAGTATCAGCCCGCTCAAATCCCACAGGTGCTGCGACGATCATATCGGTAGTCACATCTTTATCGTTTTCAGGAGCATAATGTATGATCAGGCTGTCTGCACTGCCCATCCTCTCCGTCACTTCAGGATACAGACTGTCCGGATATGCGAATTCGATCTGCATTCCTTCTTTCTGCGATGTGTATGTCGCGTTGAGTTCCAGAGCCGAATAATCTACAGCGGATCCCCCTTTTCCTCCGCGGGAAAGAGCCGCTATCAGAACTATCACTGCTACCACGGCGGCGGCTGCGATACCGATGATCATCGGTTTGCCTGCGCTCTTGCTGTTTTTATTTTCAGCAGCAGGAGAAGGTGCAGCCTTTTCCGCTTCTTTCCTGGTCGCTTCTTCCTTTAAGGCTTCTTCCTTCATAGCATTTTCCAATGCTATTTTCTCTTCCTCCGCCTTTCTCTTGCGTTCCTCGACTTCCTCTTCCATTCTGCGGGCTTCGTCTTCGGCTGCCTTTCTTTTTGCCTCTTCTTCCTCCGCCTTTTTTCTGGCCTCTTCATCCGCCTTCATCTTTTTCTGTGCGGACACGAATAATGCAGAGGCCTCTTCGTTTTCCAGATCTGTGTTGTTTATATCGCTCATATCTGATTCCTCTCTACATCAGGCCCATTTTCTTTATAGCCTCATCGAACATGCCCTCATATGCACCCTTGCCTTTATCCGGTACGATCGTTACTATGCACAGGTTTCCACAGACATCTTCGTACATTATCATTGACAGATAATCCCTCTCCCAGTACTTCATTCCGTGTCTGGTGTCGGAGAACTCCGAGAAAATGTCACAGCTGATATAGCCATCGCTTTCCTTGATAAAGGATCTTTCATCGCTTTGTATCTGCTCCATGCGGTCGAAATCGGTCAGGCCTGCCTTGGACTGTTCTAAGAAATAGTCTTTCAGCTCGTAAATGTATCCCTCGTCGGTAACGAGCGCTTCAGGATCGATATTTGCATTGCAGTCGAGAGCGATAATAGCGCCGTTTTCATCGCCCCAGATCGTCTGTGACTCATTAAGAGGAACGAATCTGTCCTTGGGCACGGGCAGCGTGACTCCCAGATCTGCAAACGCGATCTGTCCATCGTAGTTGATATCGTCAAGCGGATATCCTCCGGGTGTCTTGATCGCATCCGATGAATTCTCATTATAGAATGCATCCAGCAGTTTCTTCTCGGTATCTGAATCATCAGCTTTACCGACTGTTCTTACAGCCAGAAGCAGCGCTTTGTCAGATCTGCCAAGCTCTATCCAGCCGGCTACCGCGAAGTCACCCTCGTCATTATTACCGCAGCCGTGATACTCATACTTTGTCGTGTTTTCGTCCGAAAGATCACAGAGCTTGTCTTCGCTCAGTACTCCGTCTTCTCTGTACTGTCCGAAGAAAGAGTTGACCAGATCGGCAGCACCTCCGGGATTATACTGGAGCAATGCAAGAGAGGTGTCCGTCTTGGAAAGAGTCGCATACATTGCGGGAACTCCCTTTTGTTCAGAATGGAAGGTGATATTCAGCATACCATCTCCCTCTTCTTCCGTAACCTCCGAATACAGACTGCCGGGATAAGTGAGCACTACATCATATCCTTCTTTGGACGACATATATTCCTTGTCAAACACAAGACTGTCAAAATCTATCTTGGGTTTTCCGGAACCTGCTATGCCGATAATGATGAACAGCACGACAAGTGCGGCAGCTCCGATAGCTATGTACTTTATGATATTTGACTTACCGCCGGTCTTGCTGTTGTTCGTCTCCGGAGCCTTTGTCCGGTTCACAGCCGTAGCAGCCGCCTCCTCGGCAGCTTTTTTCTTCTCTTCTACTTCTTTCTTTCTTGCCTCTACTTCCTGCTCCATCCGACGGACTTCAGCCTCAGCAGCTTCTCTTCTTGCCTGCTCCTCTTCGGCCTTTTTCCTTGCCTCTTCTTCTGCCTGCTTCTTCTTCTGAGAAGAAACAAATAATGCAGAGGTCTCTTCGTTCTTATTCAGATTTTCATCACTCATCTTGATCTGCCCCCTTGGTTGGTTATCATAGATTAATACAACTTCCTGTTCATTCTAATATTCACAATATTTTTTTAATACATACTAAAAGTATACTTTTACTCCAGCGTCTTCGTGATCTCGTCAGCCGTGCTGTATTTCTCCGATCCGCCCTGCTCGAAATTCCCGTATCCGCTCTCATACTTATAGGTGATCTCATATAAGCCGTCATAAGCAATACGTGTCAGAGGATCATGGCTCTCCACGAATCCGTTTATCTGTTCGTAGTATTCTTCTTCCGTTACGCTGCTCCCGTTGACGGTATACGCTGCATCTTCGTCCATGCCGGATGCCTCAGCGGTAAACACCTCTTCCAGCTTGCCATCTTTGATCTCAGAGAAGACCTCCCTCATCCCTGCGGCTGCTCCGCTTATGTGGATAAGGTTTGTGCCTTTTGAATAGTCAAGGTTGCCGCCGTCTACACCTGCGATCACACCTGCCAGCTGAACGACCTCTCCATTATTTACAGTAAAGATAAATGCATTTTCATGATCGAAAGACCCTGTCGAATCACTGGCGATAAGCTCCGGGATATCATCTTCATCGATGTTTGCCAGAGCAAACTGATCTGCCAGTCCTTCGGACTTGAGCTCATTGATCTTATCGATATAAGGTGCTCCGTAAGACTTGTCTCCCCCACCGGTTTTTCCGCATCCGGACATCACGGAACAAACCAGTACAAAACAAACCATGATAGCCGTTACTCTTATCTTTTTCTTCATCCCTGCTTCCTCCAATATAAAAAATTGCTGCTTTTCAGATTATAAAAGCAGCAACTCAAAATAAATACATCCTAAAAGTATACTATTTCAGATCCTGTATCAGATCAGATACTTACGTATATCTCCTCTCTTTTCTATAAGCAGCTTTTCCTTTACGGAAGCTACGAGTTTTTTTGTATAGGGCATGGAGATAAATAATATCTCACTTATCTCCCGGTCGGATCTGAACTCCGCCATGAGCTTTGCGACCTCGTGCTCCCTCGGGGTAAGCGGGGACGACAGTGCTTCCAGCATATATTCATTGAGCTGTCCTTTGGTCCCCGTATCCGAATACAGATCCAGATAGTGCTGGATCCTCGCAAAAAGCACCTTGCCGGGAACCGGTTTTTTCAGATAATCGACCACATCCATCTCCAGTCCCCTGCATTCCGACACCTCATCAGTCATACCCGTCAGAAATACGACCGGTATCTTCCTGTATTTTTCATTCCCCTTCAGATGATCCAGTACCTCGTATCCGTCCATGCCCTTCATCGAGATATCAAGAAGTATCAGGTCGGGAAGCCTCCCTCCCTTGGCGCATTTAAGCGCCTCAAGAGCATCCTCCCCCGATGAAAAGCCTTCCGTATCATAGAGAGCCTCAAGCTGGTTGATCATCAGCTTAAGGGTTTCGCTGTCATCATCTATTACCATTATCCGGTTACGGTTCATAACGTCTCCATCTCTTTCATGAGTATATCAAGCCCCTGACGGACTCTCATGTATTCATCCGTTATCACGCCTTTGATCTCTTTCGAGTATTCGTGATCATTTCGCAGTTCGTCTGTTTCCGCAAGCTGAGCCAGAAGATATGCCCCTACTCCTCTTGCGATCGATTTGATCGAATGTACCTGAAGATAATAGTTCTCAAATGATTCCGGGTTTTCGATCGTCTCAATGGTTTCATCCGCGTATTGCTCAAAGAGGTTCGCCCGCATGATAAATTCGTCTGCACTTCCGGCGTTAAACTCAAGTGCCATTTTCAGATCGATGCCATACGGCAGCAGCATACCCTGATATCTTTCTATTCCCGCCAGAGTCAGTCTGTTCTCCTGCTGTGAAGCTGCAGGTACTATCTTTTCGGGAATGTATTTTTGTACGATACCAAACAGCTGTGCAGAGCCTATGGGTTTTGACAGGAAGTCCGCAAAGCCGATCTCAAGCATTCTTTCTTTGACCTCATTCATGATGTCTGCCGTCAGCACCACGACCGGCGTATCAAAAGAAGGAAACTCTTCCTTTATCTTCTCAAGCGTTTCCGCACCGTCCATCTTCGGCATGCGAAGATCCATGAGTACAAGATCATATTCTTTTATATCAAGCATCTCCAGGGCTTCAAAACCGCTTTCGACATCATCGATCTTTATCAGTGTCGGCTCAAGGAATGCTTCTATCACCTTGCGGTTTGAAGGGTTGTCATCGACCACAAGGATCCTCGCACTCGGTGCAATGAACTGCTTTATTATCCCCTGTTCGTCCGAAGCGGCATTGTCCGTCTTCCGTGTATTGTCCGCGGTCTCGGATCTTTTTTCGGGGATCCGTACCGTAAATGTGGTACCCTCATCTACTACACTCTTACACTCGATGTTTCCGTGGACTGCTTCCACCAGTTCCTTGACGATCGCAAGACCCAGCCCGCTCCCGCTTGTCTCTTTATATACAGTCTGGGCTCCGCGCTCGAAAGGCTTAAAGATATTCTCAAGATATTCTGGTGCGATGCCTATACCCGTATCACTCACCGTTATTATCAGGTCCATATCCTCTATCCCGACAGTAAACGTTATACTTCCGGACCGTGTGTATTTCACGGAGTTACTGAGGAGGTTATTTGTTATCTTCCTTATCACGTCCTCATCCCCGGAGAGAAATGCAGGTACTTTTTCATCCAGTTCATAGTTAAATTCGAGTCCCATCCTTTCCGCATGGGTCCTCCAGGTCCTTGCCGTCTCGCCAAACAGCTTTACGGTATCCCAGGGCTGCTCGATAAGTTCCATTTTGCCGGCTTCGATCTTTGTAAGGTCCAGCATGTCATTGATCAGTGACATCAGGATACGGCTTGATACATTACTGTCATTGACCCACTCTCTTATCTTTGCGGAAGACGTATTGGCAACGATCAGCTCATTCATTGCCATGATCGTATTCAACGGTGTACGTATATCATGACTCATCTTGGCAAGGAAATCGCTCTTCGCCTTGTTGGCATCATCAGCGGCAAGCACTGCAACATTCAGCTCCTGCTGCTTTTTCCTGTACACGCGTATCTGACAATACATGGTAACGGCAAGTGATATGGCCACCAGTGTCATATCCAGTATAACTCTTGTCATATAATGATATTCATCCTGGTTTAGCATCTGCGGATGATAATAAGAATACCGGATCAGCAAAACGTACCAGACAAGCTCTATTATGACCAGTATTATCATGGCAGCTCCGTCCAGCAGGAATGCGGTAAACACCACTCCGAAAATGAAGAAAGCGGGAATGCCGCTGTGGTACCCTCCCTGGATGAAGTAAAGAGCAGAGAACAATCCAAGGAAAATGATAAATGCAGTCAGCGTCATCGCCGCCTTATAATTGCCTGTCCTGTGACAGTACACTATAAGCGCCATAGAAACTACGACTCCGGCAAGGTCTGTTATCACTACAGCAGGATTGTTGCCTGAGATCGCATTGATA
>JAEEGO010000237.1 GCA_016280355.1 Lachnospiraceae bacterium
GATGAACTCCCGGCTCCAAAGAAACGAAAGAGCTGATCCCTGCTACAGATAAAGATATATAGACCGGAAACGGGAATTGACAGGGATAAGCATTTCGGATAATATACAAACAAGTGTTCGGTATCATTGCATTACCGATCACATTTGTTTTGGATGCTGAGGGTATTTTGTGAGAAATGAATTTTAAGCTACATTCTGAATATAAGCCTACCGGTGACCAGCCACAGGCAATAAAGAAGCTCGTCGAGGGTTTCAAGGCAGGCAACCAGGCTGAGACTTTGCTTGGAGTCACCGGATCCGGCAAGACCTTCACGATGGCAAATATAATACAGGCTCTCAATCTGCCGACTCTTATCATCTCGCATAATAAGACGCTGGCGGGCCAGCTTTACGGAGAGATGAAAGAGTTCTTCCCCGAGAACGCAGTGGAGTATTTTGTATCCTACTATGACTATTATCAGCCGGAGGCCTATGTACCCTCATCTGATACATACATAGAGAAGGATTCGTCTATAAACGATGAGATAGATAAGCTTCGTCTGTCCGCAACCGCCGCCCTTTCCGAGAGGAAGGATGTGGTGGTAGTGGCTTCTGTATCCTGTATATACGGGCTGGGTTCTCCGGACGACTATATGAAGATGATGATATCTCTCAGACCCGGGATGCAAAAAGACCGGGACGAAGTGATACATGAGCTCATAGGGATCAGATACGACAGGGCTGTTGCCGACTTCAAGAGGTCCACATTCAGGGTTAATGGGGATGTACTGGACATCTTTCCTGCAGAATCAGATGATACCGGCGTCAGGATAGAATTTTTCGGAGACGAGATAGATCGAATAGTAGAGTTTGACGTACTTACGGGACATCTGAAGTCTGAACTCAAGCATATAGCTATTTTTCCCGCATCCCACTATGTCGTTACCAGAGACAAGATGGAAAGGGGAATAGCGGAAATAGAGAAAGAGCTCAAGGAGAGGGTTGAGTTTTTCCGTTCCGAGGATCGTCTCATCGAGGCTCAGAGGATATCGGAGAGAACAAATTTCGATATAGAGATGATGAGGGAGACCGGATTCTGCTCGGGGATAGAAAACTATTCGAGGCCGCTTTCAGGCAGAGAACCCGGATCGGCGCCGCTGACACTGATGGACTTCTTCCCGGATGATTATCTGCTGATCGTAGATGAGAGCCATATCACTATCCCCCAGATAGGAGGGATGTACAACGGTGACCAGGCGAGGAAGACATCTCTTGTTGACTACGGATTCCGGCTTCCTTCTGCTAAAGATAACCGGCCGCTCTCTTTTGAAGAGTGGGAAGGACACCTGGACAAGATACTTTTTGTCTCAGCTACGCCGGCTGAATATGAAGCGGACCATGAGCTGCTCAGAGCAGAGCAGATAATACGACCGACAGGACTTTTGGATCCCGAGATATCGGTGAGGCCCACTGAAGGACAGATAGACGATCTTGTAACCGAGATAAACAGGGAAACCGAAAAGAAGGGCAAGATCCTGGTGACGACCCTTACCAAAAGGATGGCAGAGGATCTTACGGACTATCTGAGAGAGTCCGGGATCAGGGTGAAATACCTTCATTCGGACATAGATACCCTCGAAAGGGCAGAGATAATCAGGGATATGAGGCTGGATGTCTTCGATGTGCTGGTGGGTATCAATCTGCTGAGGGAAGGTCTTGATATACCGGAGATCTCTTTGGTTGCGATAATCGATGCAGACAAAGAGGGATTCCTAAGATCCGCCACGTCTTTGATACAGACTGTCGGCAGAGCGGCAAGGAACGCCGACGGACATGTGATAATGTATGCAGACACTATCACGGGATCAATGAAAGAGTGTATCGATGAAACAAACAGAAGACGTCAGCTCCAAAAGGAGTATAATGAAAAGAACGGTATCACTCCGCAGACGATAAAAAAGGCTGTCAGAGAGCTGATATCCATCTCAAAGTCAATAGCGAAGAGCGAGTACGAGCTCGAGAAGGATCCCGAATCAATGAGCAGGGAGGAGCTTAAGAAACTCATCGAAAAGATTGAAAAACAGATGAGAAAAGCTGCAGCTGAGCTGGATTTTGAAACGGCCGCGATGCTCAGGGACAAGATGATAGAGCTCAAGAAGGAGGAAAGAAAATGAGTAAGAAACTGTCCGTTGTAGTGCCCACATTCAACGAGGCCGGAAATGTGGTCGAGCTTGCCGATCAGGTGGGGGAAGCTCTGAAGGGTGTGGATTACAACATATGGTTCATAGATGACTCCAATGACAATACGCCGGAGGTGCTCGAGGCTCTGTGTAAAGACGATCCGCACTGCCATTATCATCACAGGGAGGGAGAAGAACAGACCGGACTTGCAACGGCTGTGATCGAAGGCTTCCGTATGGCGGACGGTGATTTCCTTGCCTGTATGGATGCAGATCTGCAGCATCCTCCGAAAGTGCTCAGGCCGATGTATGCAGCCATGCTCTCCGGAGCGGACATCTGCGTACCGTCGAGACTCATAAAAGGAGGATCTGACGGCGGACTGAATATAGTACGCAAATTCATATCAGGATCAGCAAGGTGGATGGGCAAATTTGCTCTTTCATCACTGAGAAATATTTCCGATCCCACATCGGGACTGTTCATGTTCAGGAAGAGCATGCTGGACGGAGCCGATCTCAGACCCATAGGCTGGAAGATCATGGTCGAAGTACTGGCAATGTGCGAATACAGGCTTGTTATAGAGATACCGTATGAATTCCATGACAGGAATTCCGGA
>JAEEGO010000238.1 GCA_016280355.1 Lachnospiraceae bacterium
CAACTTCGGTAAAGCAGAGAACGTACATATCACCATGGACCGCGAGACCTGCGATTACGAGGTGTATGCAGAAAAGACCGTGGTGAAGGAAGTCGAGGACAAGACTATGGAGATAAGCCTTGAAGAGGCTAAGAAGGACTTCCCCGACGCAAAAGAAGGCGACACGGTACGTATAGATATCAACTCCAAGGAGTTCGGACGTATAGCAACGCAGAATGCGAAGAACGCTATCCTGCAGAAGATACGTGAAGAGGAGAGAAACTCCGTATATGACAGATTTGCCGGACAGACGAGGGATATCGTCACGGGCGTGGTACAGAGAGTGACCGGACGCAATATCAGCATCAACCTCGGCAAGGCAGATGCCATTCTTACAGAGAATGAGCAGGTAAAGGGCGAGATACTCCGTCCTCAGGACAGGGTAAAGGTATACATACTGGATGTGCGCAATACTCCCAAGGGACCTCGCATCTCTGTAAGCCGTACACATCCTGAGCTCGTGAAGAGACTCTTTGAGTCGGAAGTCTCAGAGGTAAGGGACGGCACGGTAGAGATCAAGAGCATCTCAAGAGAAGCCGGAAGCAGGACAAAGATGGCTGTATGCAGCCACGATCCCGATGTGGATGCAGTGGGAGCATGCGTAGGTATGAACGGTAACCGGGTGAATGCAGTTGTCAACGAGCTCGGAGGAGAGAAGATAGATATCGTGAACTGGGATGAGAACCCCGCACTCTTCATAGAGAACGCACTCTCACCCTCTCAGGTGGTATCCGTCATAGTGGATCCCGATGAGAAGACGGCAAAGGTCGTTGTGCCTGACTATCAGCTCTCACTTGCCATAGGTAAGGAAGGACAGAATGCACGTCTTGCAGCAAGGCTTACCGGATACAAGATAGACATCAAGTCAGAGACTCAGGCAAAGGATGCGTTCGGATTCCGTATGGAAGACTATATGAACGAAGACGGCGAGTACGAAGAAGGTGAGTACGAGGAAGGCGAGTACTACGAAGAGGGAGAGTACGCCGAGGACGTTGAGTATGCAGAAGGCGCTGAGGCTGCAGAGTACACCGAAGAAGAGGTAAGTGCTGCAGAAGAGACCGCAGAAGAGCCTGTGGAAGAAGCTGCAGAGGATCAGGAGTGACCGGAAGCAGGGACAAGGTACTGTCCACACTCTCCATGGCGATGAAAGCCGGAAAGCTGGTATCGGGAGAGACTGCGGTGATGAATGCGGTAAGGAGCATGACGGCGGCTCTGGTGATCATAGCCGGGGACGCATCAGACGGCACGAAAAAGAAGTTTACGGACAAGACCAGCTATTACGAAGTGCCGTGCCGCATATACGGAACAAAGGATTTGCTCGCACACTCCATAGGCAAGGATATGAGATCTGTCATAGCCGTGACTGACGAGGGGTTTGCAGGCAGTATAATACAGAGACTGGAGGAAGCAGATATAAATGGCAAACAATAAGAGAATAAGCGAGATCACAAAGGAACTCACATCTGCCGGAGTGGAGGTCGCTAACAAGGACATAATAGCTTTCCTCGAAACTCAGGGAATAGAAGGGAAAAAGCACTCATCCGCTGTCGATGACGACACGGAGAAGCTGATAAAGGATCACTTCGGACAGGGCGGCGAGGCAAAGAGCGCACCGGCTGCAAAGGCGGCACCGAAAAAGGAGGAAGCGCCTGCTCCGGCTGCAAAAGAAGCACCCGCACCGGCTGCAAAGGAAGCGCCTGCACCACAGGCTCCTCAGGCAGCACAGCCTCAGCAGGGAGCGCAGCAGGCACCTGCCGGCGGACAGCAGGGCGGAGAGCCTCCGAAGAAGAAAAAGAGGATCATATTCACGGTAAATAATGCCGACAGATACGGCAGCAATAACCGTCAGTCAGGTAATATGACTGCCGGGCGCAGACAGATAATCAAGCCGAATGTGAAGCCTTCACCCACGCCTACGATAAACATCATAAGGCCGGGTGATCAGCAGAATAAGAGGAAGTTCGTACATCGTGAAGAGGGAGGACCGGGTAGGAATGTACCGGCTGCCGGAGGTCAGGGAGCACCCGCAGAGGCAGGAGCACCCACAGGGACACCGGCTCAGGGCGCACAGGCAGCACCTCAGACAGCAGGAAATACCGGCAACACAGACAGAAGGACGGGCAACATATATGTCAAGAATAATGCGCAAGTACAGAACGGCAGGCAGGCTGGTATCGCTCCTAATAGGGATAGCAGGCGTGGTCCAGATAATCAGAGCAGGTTTGCAGGCGGCGGAAGGCCGGGTGCTAAAACCCCAGCTGCGGGAGGCGGCAGAGGCTTTGAAGCAGCACCGGCTCCGGAAAAGAGCGGAGGAAGAAGAAAGCAGAACGATCTGAAGCGCAAGAAGGATGATTTCGAGCGCAGGGATGAGGAGAAGGAGAACAAGAAGTTCAATCCTCACGGCTTCAAAAAGCCCGCTCCTGTGGTAAAGCCCGCGGAAGAAGAGATCAAGGTAATAACGATACCCGATACTCTTACGATAAAGGAACTGGCAGACCATATGAGGATGCAGCCTTCGGTCATCATCAAGAAGCTCTTCCTCTCAGGACAGATAGTCACGGTGAACTCGGAACTTTCCTTCGAGGAGGCAGAGAACATTGCTGCTGACTACGATATACTCTGCGAGCAGGAGAAGACAGTCGATGTCATAGCCGAGCTTCTTAAAGAAGAGCCGGAGAACGAGGCAAAGATGGAGAAGAGACCTCCGGTTGTCTGCGTAATGGGTCATGTAGACCACGGTAAGACATCACTGCTCGACTATATAAGAAAAGCACATGTTACGGATAAGGAAGCGGGCGGCATCACGCAGGCCATAGGTGCTTATACCGTCAGCATCAAGGGAAGCACTATCACCTTCCTCGATACCCCCGGACATGAGGCGTTTACCGCCATGCGTATGAGAGGTGCCAACGCGACTGATATCGTCATCCTCGTGGTGGCAGCGGACGACGGCGTCATGCCCCAGACAGTAGAGGCAATTAACCATGCCAAGGCTGCAGGGGTAGAGATCATAGTAGCCGTAAACAAGATAGATAAGCCCAATGCTAACATCGACAGGGTGAAGCAGGAGCTTTCCGAGTATGAGCTCATCTCTGAGGACTGGGGCGGATCCACCACCTTCGTTCCAGTATCGGCAAAGACCGGACAGGGCGTGGAGGAATTGCTTGAGATGATACTCCTGCAGGCAGACGTCATGGAGCTCAAGGCAAACCCTCACAGACAGGCAAGAGGTATGGTCATAGAGGCAGAGCTCGACAAGGGACGCGGTGCAGTGGCTACCGTGCTCGTACAGAAGGGTATCCTGCATGTGGGTGACTTCGTAGCCTGCGGCATGAGCCACGGCAGAGTCAGGGCCATGATAGACGACAAGGGCAAGAGGGTAAAGGAAGCAGGACCTTCCACACCCGTAGAGATACTCGGTCTCGACGAAGTACCGGAGGCCGGTGAGATCTTCGTATCGCCCAAGACAGAGAAAGAGGCACAGGAATTTGCCGGCATATACAACGAGCAGCATAAGAAGGAGCTGCTGTCCGAGACAAGGAAGAAGTCAGTCAGTCTGGATGATATCTATTCACAGATCAAGGAGGGCGACCTCAAGGAGTTCAATATCATCATAAAGGCAGACGTACAGGGATCCGTAGAGGCTTTGAAGACATCACTGCTCAAGCTGTCCAATGAGGAGATAGCGGTCAAGGTGATACACGGAGGCGTCGGTGCCATCAATGAGTCAGATGTGGTACTTGCTTCCGCATCAAACGCTATCATCATCGGCTTTAACGTACGTCCCGACAATACCGCAAAGCAGATAGCTGAGTCGGAGAACGTGGACATACACCTCTACAAGGTCATCTACCAGGCACTCGAGGATGTCGAGGCAGCCATGAAGGGTATGCTCGGACCCGTATACGAGGAGAAGACGATCGGACGCGGAGAGATCAGACAGGTCTTCAAGGCATCCGGCATAGGCAAGATAGCCGGCTCCTACGTGACGGACGGTATAGTAGAGAGAGGCTGCAGCGTAAAGATCACAAGAGGCGGCGAGGAGATCTTCGACGGACCTCTGGCTTCACTGAAGCGCTTCAAGGACGATGTGAAGGAAGTAAAGGAAGGCTACGAGTGCGGTCTCGTATTCGAGGGCTTCGACGATGTGGAAGAAGGAGATCTGCTTGAGTTCCACAAGCAGGTAGAGGTCGAGAGGACTTGAGAAAGAACAGTACAAAGAACAACAGGATAAACTCCGAGGTACAGAAGGCTCTGTCATCCATCATACGTACCGTAAAGGATCCGAGAGTGGATCCCTTTACATCGGTGGTGGAGGCACAGGTAGCCCCGGATCTTAAGACCTGCAAGGTATATGTATCCGTGCTCGGAGACGGCGGCGAGGAGACCATAGAAGGCCTCAGATATGCTGCCGGATATATCAGGCATGAGCTTGCAAGGGAGGTCAATCTCAGGAACACACCGGAGCTGACCTTCGAGCTTGACACGTCCATAAGCTACGGCGTGGATATGACAAAGAAGATAGAAGAAGTGATAAAGGCCGACGAGCAGGCCAAAGGTGCAAGAGGCGAAGAGGACTGAAAAGGAAAAGCAGATGATAGATCTGAACGGATTACTGAAGGATAAGGAAAGTATAGCGATAAGTGCCCATATAAGGCCGGACGGTGATGCACTGGGCTCTACACTGGCTCTGTACAACTACCTGAAAAAGAAATATCCGGAAAAGAAGACGGAGCTCTATCTGCTTGATCCTAATCCCGTCTTTTCTTTCCTGCCCGGATATGATGATATCAGGACAGCACCCTCGGATGAGGTCTACGACGTCTTCATAGCACTGGATATGGGTGATGCGGACAGGCTCGGAAAGAATAAAAAGGTCCTTGAAGCAGCAAAGGACAGGATCTGCATAGACCATCACCTGAATTATACAAATCTCGCAACGGATGACCATTCATATGTGGTCCCGGAGGCATCCAGCACGGCAGAGCTTGTCTACGATGTGGTAGACAAGGATGTAATAGACGATGATATAGCTGTCTGCATATATACCGGTATCATCTGCGATACGGGTGTGTTCCAGTTCTCATGTACTTCACAGAAGACGATGGAGATAGCGGGCAAGCTGATGACATACGGCTTTGACCATACCAAGGTGATAGGCATGGCTTTCTATGAGAAGACCTACAGGCAGAATCTGCTTCTGGGGCGTGCGCTGATGGAGAGCATCCTTCTCATGGACAGAAAAGTCATCGTGTCTTATATCACCCAGAAGACGCTCCGCTTCTACGAGGCAGACTCCAAGGATCTCGAGGGCGTGGTAAACCAGATGCTCTACACAAAGGGTGTGGATGTGGCGATCTTCATGCATGAGACAACGACCGGAGAGATCAAGGTATCGCTTCGTTCCAATGAGCATGTGAACGTGGCAGAGATAGCTCAGAAGCTCGGAGGCGGCGGCCATGACAGGGCTGCGGGACTTACACTGTCCGGAAGCTTCTATGATGCGGTAAACAACATCACAGCCGAGATAGAGGCACAGTACAGGATGTCGGAGGAAGAAACTCCAGCCGAAGAGACTTCAGCCGCAGAGGAGTGATGGGAGGATCTGCCATCACCGGAGTGCTGCCGGTATATAAAGAGAGAGGCTATACGTCAAATGATGTGGTGGCACGTCTTCGCGGCATACTCCATATGAA
>JAEEGO010000239.1 GCA_016280355.1 Lachnospiraceae bacterium
CGTATCGAACATCTCCTTCATCGTATCAAAGTCTTCCGGTCTTTCCAAAAGTCCCAGGAGTTTGTCTCCATAACGCTTTTCACCGATGTTTCTCGATTCGGTGCTTATGATCTGGCGTATGCTTTCATCCCGAAGCCTCGGCATGTGATCAGCCTTCACCCTGTCACCCTTTCTGCTTATCCTGTAATCATTCATCCTTGCGCATGATGTGTTCTTTACGGCATCCTTCATAAGTTCTGCCGTGCTCTTCCAGGAAGATACAGGGTCTTTCTCCGTTTTTGCGGCAGTATCTATCGCATTTTTGACCCCTTTGGCAAGCTCCATCGAGAACTCCCTGCCGAGTCCGTATCTCTTCTCGATGATGACAGCCATCTGCGCCACGCTTTCGTTCTTATTTTTTCCGTTTGCCCCCACCAGCTTTTTCAGTGTATCCTTCGATGCTCCGGACCGCTCTTCAAAGAAGTCATCAAGCTGCTGTCTTCCGTGAGAGATATTCTCGGCGCGCTCCCTGAGGATCGTCTCCTTTTCGATATATCTCGAAGCCATCGGCCGGTTGGTGAATTTAAGCGTATCGAGCAGTTTATTCCTTACTTCGTTACCCTTTGCATACCAGCTCTGGTCCAAAGCCTCATTCTCCATGAAGCTCTTTATCCTTAAGGATGTCCGTAAGGAATAGGCTGTGGCAGCCGCATGACTGGAGTAGCCGCTCCTCAGAGCTGCCATACTTGACAGAGTATCCAATGAGCCTGCGATCCTTTTGATCCGGGCATCATCCCTGTAGAGATCCGATGATGCAGCCGCCTGATTCAGATCGTTCTTCAGAGAAGCCAGGGATCTCATATATCCGTCATCTATGGTGAGCCCCGGAAGACGCGCAGACAGTTCCTTAATGGCCCGGATATCCAGTGGATACTTACGCACGTTGCTTGTCCCCGTAGTATCGGATATCCCAAACTTTCTCATCTCATCCTGTTCATCCTTGGTGAGTTTGGTATTCATGTATTCCTGCGAGACCACCTTGAGATCGTCCATGACCACACCGTAGCGCTCCACAGCCTCATCCATCATGCTGAGTGCAGGAGTGAGGGCCTCTGACCTTATGATCTCCTTACTCCATTTGGCATCCGGCCTTCCGGTCTCCTTCATTTCCCTGTAAGCCTGTATCCTCCAGTCTGCGACGATCTCTGCAGCCGCCTGCTTGATATCCTCGATGTCGGCTCTCTTGTTGCCGTTAGCATCCAGCAGGATATGGTCCTGCAGAGCCTCGGTGATCATATCGTATTCCGGTCTCAGGATCCCCAGGTTGGCTGCGGCGTTCAGATCTGCCAAAAGCTCCAGTTTCCCCTTTATATCCGGTATCTCGTCGCATCTTTTCAGGATCATATCCCTGACTGCTTCCGGATACAGTACTGTATCTGATAACTCTTCGCCTGCCTGATAATCAGCCGGTGCGGGCAAAGGCTCATACCCCTTCTCAGATGCGAGCAGGGCATTGTTCTTCTCTATTTTCTTTTTATCTACGGAAAAGAAGTCGCCGGCGGCAGGAAGCTTCAGCTCCTCAGCCGTGAAGTCCCCAAACTCCACAGCTGTATTCAGCTCGGCGAGAGCCGTCTGCGCCTGTGATTTGATGCTTTGTGCCCAGCGTACCTTCTCCTCGCGGTCGATATCCGTCCTCGGACCGAATATATATGCATCTGCCTTTGAGATCAGGTTTCTGTATGCTCCCGGGAGCTGATCCACCGGAAGACCTGCCCTGAACACGAGGACCGAGTCCATCAGCTCGGAAAAAGGCACAGAAGGCGCCCTGTTATTCAGCAGAGCCTCTCTCTCAAATCCGTCTATCTTTATGCCCTCGACTTCTCGAAACCTTTCAATGGGAGACAGCAGCTTCCGGTTGCGATCTGCCGTATCCTCCGCAGTCTTCGGAGCGTTCCTTTTTTCAGTCTCCCTCTCTCTCCTTTTGTTCTCTGCGATCTCCCTCTCATGTGCCAGAGTTTCATCGCTCTTCTTCACTCCCTGCAGGAAAAGATTTGTTATTGCCCCGTGATCGAACCTGCTTCCCATTGTTTTCATCTCATGCATGATCTCCGGCATAGGAGTATGAGGCGGCAGCCCGAAGGTCTGGAGTATCGTGTCCGCGAACATCCTGCAGGTCCTGCCGTTTGCATCGCCGAAGACATGCTCCGAGAGCAGGACGGTATTGGCGAAAGCCGCAAGCTGCAAAGCTCTGGTCTTTCTGAGAGCAGGATCCGGAGTCTCCTTGATGATATTCATGTAGTCGGCGATATCCTTCATGGTCCTGTAGACGGTCGATGGCATGGATAAAGCCGATATTCCCTGTATCTCTCCGGCCTCTACGTGTTTTGCACGAAGCTTGCCGCCCTGAGGATCTGCCGGCCTGTTGGCCATGTTCAGATCGGATAAAGCGCTGTAAAGATCGGATGCCGTCACATGATCGATGTTACTAAGCTTCACAGAGTGGCTCCTCGCTATCTCTGCCGCGGCATTCAGCCCGAAGA
>JAEEGO010000240.1 GCA_016280355.1 Lachnospiraceae bacterium
CTGTCATCCTTGTATCTGTGAGGACATATACATACATCCGCACCTGCCGATCTTATCTCTTCATACAGTATCTTCGGATCCGAGTAGAAATACATATCGGGGTCGATATACGTGCAGTTATCCACGTCGTAATTATCAAGCACGTATTCGATGATAACCGGTGTGCACGTCCAGCAATACTCTGCCATTGACCTTTCGCCTTTGACTTTTAGCAGCTCATCTGTTTCTATCTCTTTTTGACGGACTATCGTAGCGTGCTCCATATCCTCGCTGCAAAGGATGTCATATGCTCTGTCATCAAAGCAGAAGATATACAGATGGAAGACGTCTGAAACCTTCTCGAGCGAGCGGTAGAGCACCAGTCCCTTATCCAGATAATTGCTGTCAAAAAGAGTGCAGAATACCATCTTCGCTCCTTATCCAACTGTCCATCTTCCCTGCCGTGATATCCCAGATGAAATGCCCGGTGACGCGCTCTGTCACAGCATCTGCAGGCACCCTCCTGCCGGATCTTATTATCTCCGTCATCTCCTTTGCGCTGCTTACGGTAAAGCCGCTCACCCCGTCTTCTATTATCTCATCCGGTCCCGGTGCGTGTACCGCTATCACATTGCAGCCCTGATACATCGCTTCCAGGATGCTCATTCCGAATATCTCATTCGGACACATATTCAGGGAATACTCCGCATCCGCATAGAATCTGTGTATATCCCTGTTTGGTATCTTCTTTATCCGGATTATCCGATCCGAAAGACCCCGGCTTTTTATCAGCTCACTGAACTCACTGTCCATGCTGCCTGTTCCTATCACCGTAAGATGATATTCTCCGGGAAGAGAAGCGATGACGTCCAGTGCCTCTTCCGGATGCTTCTCCTTTTCTATCCGTCCTACAAGAAGGAGCATCCTGCACCCGGCAGGTATCCCGTACTCTGCCCTGTCAAGTGTCAGCTCTTCCTTTTTCGAAGGTATCACGGAAAGATCAAGTCCTACCGGTGCGACCTCTGTACGGCTGATACCGTATCTTTCAGCCTCCTCCTTAAGCGCCGCGGTCTTAATAAAAGCCATATGCCGCTTCATGGCACGGGCGTTTTTTTTCATCACCGCCCCGAAAAACAGTCTGAAAATAAGTCCATCTCTTTTGCTTGAAAATGTACCTGAATAGGTGCAGCAGAGGATACCATGCTTCTCACAGTATCTTATCACCTTAGATGTAAAGATCCTGTTGTCGGCGTTTATCTCGGCGATATCGATGTTATAGGCTGACAGTATGCTCCAGTCGTAGACGGCATTCACTCCGATGACTCTTGCCGGTACACGTACGAGCGTGACCCCATCCTGTATCTTCTCTTCGCTTACGTTCCTGTCTTTACAGGGCAAAAAAATAAAACAGTCATATCCGACCCGGCTCATTGCTTTGGCAAGGCCTGCTTCCTGACTGTTATAAAACCCCTGTTTGCCCGTATCTCCCAGATACAGTTCAACAATAGCCCATTTTTTCACACTTCTATTCTATCCTGACCTCGTTTTCGCTTTTGCCTGTCTCAAGATAATCCCTGATATTTGAAAGCGTGGTATTTGCGATATTTGTAAGCGCTTCCTTTGTAAGGAACGCCTGATGTGAGGTCACGATCACGTTCGGCATGGATATGAGTCTTGCAAGAGTATCATCTTCAAAGATGTGTCCCGAACGGTCCTCGAAGAACACGTCGGCTTCTTCCTCGTAGACATCCAGACACGCCGCACCGATATGACGGGTACGTATCCCCTTGAGCAGGGCTTCCGCATCGATCAGGGCGCCTCTTGATGTATTGACCAATACCACGCCCTTCTTCATTTCCTTGATGCTCTTCGCATCCACCATATGATATGTCTCATCGGTGAGCGGACAGTGGAAGGAAATGATATCGCTCCTCTTCCATATCTCGTCAAGCTCCACGTATTCTATCCCCGCATCCTTTACCGGGAACTTGTCGTAGGCTATCACGTTCATCCCGAAGCCTCTGCAGATATCCATGAATACACGGCCTATCTTTCCGGTGCCTACCACACCTACGGTCTTGCCGTGCAGATCGAAGCCCATGAGTCCGTTGAGGCTGAAGTTAAAGTCCTTTGTCCTGATATATGCCTTATGTATGCGGCGTATGGAAGTAAGAAGCAGTGACATTGCGTGCTCTGCCACGGCGTAGGGCGAGTACGCGGGCACTCTTACCACGCCTACCCTGCCGGCAGCATGCTTCACGTTGACATTGTTATAGCCCGCACATCTTAGTGCCACAAGCTTCACGCCTTTTTTCTCAAGCGCATCTATCACCTTTTTGTCTACGGTATCATTGACGAATACACACACGGCGTCATAGCCCTTTGCGAGCTTTACCGTATCCTTCGTGAGCTTGGTGTCGAAGTACTTTATCGCAAAGTTCCCGTCCTTATTGGCCTCATCAAAAGAAGCAATATCATAGTCCTTTGCATCAAAGAAGGCTATCTTTTTCTTACTCACTTCTCATCCTCCGGTATCAGTGCTTTGCCTGCCAGTCCTCAAGCTTTTTATACAGATCGCCGTATATTGATGCGTTGTCTGATATGACTGAAGCCGTAGCTTCGGCGAACGGAGCCAGATCCGGCTCGTTTATCTTCATTCCTGCTTTTTCGAGCTCATCCATCAGATTTTCCGTCTGGAATCTGTTGCTGTCCCTGTCGGCATCGGCCGAGCTCAAAGCTGCGCTCTTTATGATCTGCTGGTAATTTGCCGGCATCCTCTGCCATACATCCTCGGATATGACAAAGCACATGCCCGAGTAGATATGGTTGGTCACCGACAGATAATCCTGCACCTCATAGAGCTTATTGTTGTAGATCACCGGGATCGGATTTTCCTGAGCATCGTATATTCCCTGTCTCAGTGCGGGATACAGTTCAGAGAATGACAGCGGCTGCGGATTTGCTCCCAGAGCCGACATCGTAGCCATGATTATGGGATTTTCAGGTGTACGTATCACAAGTCCCTTCATGTCTTCAGGCTTTTCTATGGGCTGTTTTGAATTGGTCACGCATCTGAATCCGTTACAGTAGTGTGCCAGCACTCTTATGTTCTTCTTCAGCAGCGGAGCCTCTGCCTCTGCCTCTACATCACTGTCCATAAATGCCCATGCCGTATCGAAATCAGTGAAAAGGAACGGCAGAGCGGATA
>JAEEGO010000241.1 GCA_016280355.1 Lachnospiraceae bacterium
CGAGTACGCTGCAGCACGCAAGTCTGCAGAGTATCACGAGAAGAAGGCAGGAGAGCACGGCGTATGGAACATCAAGTGTGACGTGGCTCTGCCCTGCGCTACCCAGAACGAGCTGGATCTTGACGATGCAAAGGCACTTGTTGCAAACGGCGTACAGGCTGTATGCGAGGGTGCTAACATGCCTACGACCATCGAAGCTACCAAGTATCTGCAGGACAACAAGGTGCTCTTCATCTGCGGTAAGGCTTCAAATGCCGGCGGTGTGGCTACATCGGCACTCGAGATGAGCCAGAACTCCGAGAGACTGTCATGGACCTTCGAAGAGGTAGACAGCAAGCTTCAGGGCATCATGGTAAATATCTACAAGAACATCTCAGAGGCTGCAAAGGAGTACGGCCTTGAGGGAGACTACGTGGCAGGAGCAAATATAGCAGGCTTCAAGAAGGTTGCCAATGCTATGGAGGCTCAGGGAGTAGTCTGATCTTTCCGGAATAAAGAAACAAGCATATCGGGGCCGGCTGCAGAAATGCGGCCGGTCTCTTTCTATATTTGCATCTGTTGAATACTGCTGCTCTAATTTGATAGAATATAAAAGAGTATGACTTGCAGAGGAGGATCATATCGTACAGTATGGCGAAAGTGATCTGCAGAAAGTGCGGAAAGGTATTTAATGCGGGCCTTCGGGATGAAGGCCTTTGCTCGGAGTGCCGGACCACATATATGGATAAATATCATCAGGTACGAGAATACCTGTGGGAGCACCCGAATACCAAAGCGGCAGTCGTTGCAAAGGAGTGCGGTGTCAGTGTGCATCAGGTAATGCTCTGGGTGAGGGAAGAGAGATTTGAAGTCTCGGATGATTCAAAGATCGTCCTTTTCTGCGTAAGCTGCGGACAGAGGATATCCACGGGGATGTATTGTGCCAAATGCGCCTCTGTGGCTGCCAAGGAAGCCAGACGTAAGGATGAGGAGGAGAAGCTCAAGCAGAGAGCCGAGAGGATGCAGGGAGTCTCCATGCAGAAGAAGAGCGGTGAAGACGGCGAGATGAGATACCTGGGAAACAATGACAAATAATACAGACGGAACGGAAAAACTGTATGACAGCAGGCCGTATGATAAGACATTTAAGGCAAGGATAAAGAAGGTAATACCTGCAGGAGACGGAGCGATGTCGCTCATCCTCGACAGAACGGTCTTCTTCCCGGAAGAGGGCGGACAGACATCGGATACAGGTACCATAGAAGGGTATCAGGTAAGGCATGTATCCATAAAGGACGGGATCATATATCATGAGGTACTGTGCAATGCAGACGACCTGCATGAAGGAGATGAGGTCGAGGGCAGGATAGACTGGGATCACAGATTTTCCAATATGCAAAATCATACCGGCGAGCATATCCTGTCAGGGCTGCTCCACAGCGAATGGGGATCGGAGAACGTGGGGTTCCATCTTTCCGACAATACAGTCACGCTTGATACATCAAAGCTTCTGAAGGATGAAGAGCTGTGCGAGCTGGAAAGAAAAGCCAATGAGATCGTATACCTGGACATACCTGTGGAGTGCAGGTACTACAGTCCCGATGAGCTTGATGGTATAGCATACCGCAGCAAGAAAGAGTTTGATGAGGATGTGAGGCTCGTGACCATACCGGGCGTGGATATCTGTGCGTGCTGTGCACCGCATGTGGGCCGTACCGGGGAGATAGGGATCATAAAGGTGATACGGGCCATAAAGTACAAGGGAGGCACGAGGCTTACCATACTGTCCGGCAGGAGAGCATATGAGTATCTGACATCGCAGCAGAGGACAGTGGAGGAGCTCTCGCACAAGCTGTCTGAAAATCCCGATAACCTGCCTGCAGCTGTAGACAGGCTGATGAATGACATAGAAGGATACAGGCTGGAGAAGCTGAACGCCGGAAAAGAGAGGCTTGACAGAGCCATAGCCGGGATGGAAAGCGGCGGAAGCAGCATCATCTTCACGTCCGAAATAGATAATAATGTACAGCGAAGAGCAGTCAATACGATAACTGGTATCTGCGGCGGTGCTCAGAAAGCCGGTGAAGGCACACCGGCGCATGAAGGATGGGGCATCTGCGCTATATTTGCAGGAGACGATGAGAGAGGATATAAATATATAGTCTCTTTTCCCGGAAGGGATGCAAGAGAAGTGTCAAAGGTCATGCAGGAGAAGCTTGGTGCCAGAGGAGGCGGGAGCGCCGAGATGGTGCAGGGTAGCGTTACGGCCAAAGAAAAAGAGATAATGGAAATACTGAAAGGTTCTTTTGGAGACTGAGATGGGAGATAAGATAAACCGGATACTTTGCAGGTTCTTTTCCTGCATCATGATGATCGTGGCAGGAGTATTGCTGATATTCTCACTGGTAAGCACTACTCACGTGAACGGTGTGGATACGGTCTTTTATGTGGGAGACAGGGCATGGCTTCATGTGATGGTGCTCGCTGCTCTGACCGGCATAGGGATCATAGTGAAGAAAAGGGGGATAAAGGTACCGTGGGCAGTTGTCATCATAGCGGCGGCCGCTGTACTGCTTCTGCTTACCCTGTATGTGCAGCAGTCCGCACTCCACCCGAAGTTTGATCAGAGGAGAGTGCTGCAGATAGCCGAGGATGCGGGAAACGGTATCTACGAAGAGTTCCTGCCGGGGGGTTATCTCGATGTGTATCCCCAGCAGAACGGGGTAGTGCTGCTCTATGAGTCAATATTTAAGAAGTTCGAATACATGGATTTCATGGTCATACAGTACCTGAATGTCCTGATGATGGGTATATTTGTGGCAGGCTTCGGAGTACTTGTGAAGCAGCTGCTGCCGGGACATGAAAAGGCAGCGGTGGCGGGCACCGTGTTCTTCCTGCCGTTCTGGGGATATGTCACGCAGATCTACGGCAATCTCCCTGCGATGGCATTCGGAGTATGGGCCATGGTGCTGGCTGTCAGATACTGCAGGGGCGGACATATATGGGAAGCCGTCTGTACAGGGCTGCTTATGATGTTTGCCGTGATCATGAAGGAAAACTTCCTGATACTGCTGATAGCACTTGAGATCATTTTTGTATTCTTTGCCGTAACCGAAAAGAACCTTAAGATGCTGATACCTGCCGTGCTTTGCGTGGTACTGGTATTTGCAGGAGTGAAGGGGACCGATGCCCTGATGAGGAGCCAGACGGGTATAGCGCAGGATCAGGGTGTATCGATGCTCTCATACTATGCGATGGGAATGCATGAGCATCCGGAAAGAGGAGCCGGATGGTATGACGGATACAATGAGGAGGCATATGAAGCCGGCGGATACAATACCGCAAAGGCCAATGAGGTGGCGCGCGGTGATATAAAGAAGACATACCGGAACTTCCGTGAGCATCCCGCGTATATGGTAGGCTTCTATATCAGAAAAGCGGCCTGCATGTGGAATGAACCCACCTGTGACTCCATAGCGATGCAGTGGGGCAGGTGGTCGGACCGCGAACCGGGGATACTGGCAAAGCATGTGATATATGAAGGCAGCGTTACGGCTTTTCTCGAGCATGTCATGAACCTGTGCTGGACACCTTTGCTCTTCGGAGTATTTGTGTTCTTCCTTACGGCTTTCAGAAGAGAAGACAGATTTGAGTATTATCTTCCGGCCATACTGTTCATAGGAGGCTTCCTGTTCCACTTTTTCATCTGGGAGACGGGCAGCTATTACACCTTCTACTATATGATCATGCTGATACCGTATGCGGTGAAGGGATGGAGTATCTTCTGTGAGTGGATACCGACACTGGAAAGGAAGAAGCTTGCCGTTCTTATCGGAGCCGCAGTATGCGTGACTTTAGTGCTGTCAATGCCTCAGACAGCATCCTTCCTTACACTGAACCGCGACAATGCAAGATACGCAGATTATCTGCTGAACCTGCCTCAGGGCTGAGAAATGAACGAATAATAACTTGCGATCTGTATGGAAATAAGTGCAAGAGATGATGTTGACGCAAAATTGAGAAAGCTATATATTATAATTGTATAGGGAAAAGTATGTCATGGGTTATTCTTCAAAGGAGTGAAGGAGGACGTCATGAAAAGAATATGTAGATCATTAATATCACTTACGCTCGCAATAACACTCGCACTTCTTCCGATAGGGATCATGGTGGCGAGGACAGACAGGGCAAAGGCAGATGATGAAGTAGGCACGGTCGATTCGACTACGATGAATGTGTCCATTCTGAACACAGCCATGCTTGATAAGATAAACAATCTGAGATTTTCAAAGGGTGTGGGGAATCTGTCGATAGATGCTACACTGAATTCGTATGCTGCTACCAGATCAGTTGAGGCGGCCACAAAATGGTCTCATACCAGACCGAACGGGGCACAGGGATGCGATATGATCCCTGCAAACAAGTGGAGAGGCGAGAACCTTTCATATGTCACTTATCCTGATTTCGGGTTTTCGGAGGCAGAGCAGCAGGCGGCAGCCGATCTGATGTTTAAGAATCTGGTGGCTTCGCCTACACACTATGACAACATGGTATTCGGATCGTTCACAAAGATCGGTATCAGGACGAGCGTACTGGATACCGGCGGCGGTACCAGACTGACAACGGCTTATATGTTCTCAAGCTGACAGACGGTACGGGATATAGCAAGAATATAAGGCAGAGCCCTTCAAGGGCTCTGTTTTTTAGGGAGAGAGATTTGGAAGGTGATAAGAAAAGCAAGCGGGCCTGGTTTCGAAAGGGCCTGAAGGACGGTGTGCCCATAGCCATGGGATATCTGGCAGTGGCTTTTACGCTCGGTATCGCGGCAGGGAACGTGGACATCTCTGCGGTGCAGAGCTTTTTTATGTCACTCGGGATGGTGGCTTCCGCGGGAGAATACGCGGCCATTATCCTGATAGGCTCGGCAGCCGGCGTGACCGAGATGATAGCTACGACGATCATTATCAATCTCAGATATTTTCTTATGAGCTGCTCGCTTTCACAGAAGCTGTCACCGAAGGAGCCG
>JAEEGO010000026.1 GCA_016280355.1 Lachnospiraceae bacterium
ATAGCGATGGGACTTGAAGCAGGAGAGATCAGCGAAGGAGAATTTGATATAACCATACTGCCGGTATCTGAGCTTTGGGATTTCAGGACGGGAAAGAATGAGGTGCCGGATCCTGCAAAAATACAGACGGCATTAAAAAAGGTCGACCGGAATGCTGTCTTACTTGAAAACGGGAAGCTGACATTTTCCAGTGAAGATACCATGATAGATCTCGGGGCCGTCGCGAAGGGCTATATATCCGGCAGACTCAAAGATTATCTGAAGAGTGAGGGATGTGAAGGTGCGGTGATAAATCTCGGGGGAAACGTTAGTACTCTTGGCAGGAAAAGCAGCGGACCGTTCCGGATAGGGATACAAAAGCCGTTCTCTGACAGGGGAGAGGTACTTTTGACCGTTAGTACAGGAGAGGGATGTGTTATTTCCTCAGGTATATACGAAAGATGCTTCGAAGAGAACGGGACGCTGTATCATCATATTCTTTCCGCGAGCACAGGATATCCTTCTGATACAGGCCTGGCACAGGTATCCGTGATAGGAGAAGACGATATGCTGTGCGATACTCTGTCTACGGTCTTTATGCTGACAGGAAAAGAAAGGGCAGAGGAGCTTATAATGGAGAAGGGATATGATGTGAAGGCGGTGTTTACCGGAAGAGACGGGAGCATCATTTTCTTCGATCCGGATAAAGGAGAAAGCAGACTTAACGAAGGAGATGTGCTGGATGTTGAGCAGCAGAGAGGACAATGAAAGAAAGGCCGGTTTTTGATAAGATAAAGCACGGTGATATCGTGCTGATCATAATGATCGCACTGGCGGCTGTCTTACTTCTGGTTTTTTTTGCCGTGAATGACTACGGAGCAGGGGGGACGGGCAAAGCAGGGAAAAAGACCCTTGTGATCTCGGAGGACAGGAAGATCTGCGGGGAATATCAGCTGGATCAGGACAGGACTATAGAGATCGGATCCGGCAATGTATGTGAGATAAAGAACGGAAAGGTGTATATGGTATCAGCCGACTGTCCGGATCAACTCTGTGTACGGTCCGCGCCGATATCCCGGACCGGTGAGAGTATAGTCTGTCTGCCAAACAGAGTGATACTGACTATTGAGAGCAAAGAAGGAGAGACGTCTACAGAAGGTCTTGATGCAGTGACGTACTGACTGCAGGGCTCAGACGTGTCAGGACAGCCATATCTATGACGGCGATCATGATGCCGGTGATGTCTCCGGCTATGATAAGGACGGGCAGGTATCGTATGACAGCCGGACCTGTTACGAGAACTGCGGCAACGATCTGGCCTGTATTATAAAGAGCTCCGCCCAGGGCACTTACCCCCACTATCGAAAAGCTTTTATTTCTTTTTATCCATGCCATAACGGGCAGGCTGAAAAGCATGCCGGATATACTGTAAAGGATGCCGAACAGATTGCCGAAAAGCAGACCCGAAAGAAGTATCCTTGTCAAAGAGACGGCAGCTGCCGCGCCAAATCCGTACCAGTACAGGACAAGAAGGATCACAACGTTTGTAAGTCCAAGCTTGACGCCGGGTACAGGGAAGCGAAACGGGATAAGATATTCCACATATCCCATTATCACTGCAAGCGAGGTCAGCATACCGAGATGAGCGATCTTTTTTGGCCCTGTCATTTTCATAAGACACAGTATAGCACATAGAGGCTTTGCCGTTGATCATACGGTATAGTAATATTATATCTGACCATGAACTACGAAGTAACGGTAAAGGGGCTGGTCCAGGGATTGGGCTTCAGGCCGTATATATACAGGCTCGCGACCTCAATGAAGCTTACGGGAGATGTGCGAAACTCAGGGGGGATCGTGAGGATCAGGCTGTACGCCGTGTCCCGCGAGATCCTCGACGGCTTCATATCCAGACTTAAAAATGAAAAACCCGAGGGGGCCCGCATTGACTCCGTAGAGCTGCGTCCGATAGAACAAATGCCGGCATATGACGCCTTTTCCATCATATCATCCGATGGCATCCGACAGGATGAACTGGCCGACATACCCGCTGACATAGGTATATGCAGCAAATGTCTTTCCGAGATGAAGGATCTGTCCAACAGGAGATATGGTTATCCGTATATTTCCTGTGCTTCATGCGGGCCGAGATACTCTATCATGAAGCATCTCCCATACGACCGGGACAATACCACCATGCAGAGCTTTGATATGTGCGATGACTGTCAGAAGGATTTTGCGGACAGTATGAATCCTTTTGCAAGACGGCACTTTGCGCAGACCATCAGCTGCAAGGATTGCGGACCGCAGGCCATACTTCGGACCTCCGATGCAGAGCTGAACGGTAATTTTGCCCTGCGCCAAGCCTGTGAGATCATCCGCAACGGTGGTATCATCGCACTTAAGGGAGTGGGCGGATACCAGTTTGTATGTGACCCGGAGGATACATATGCGGTGCTCAAGCTGAGGGAGATAAAGGGCAGAGAGAAGAAACCTTTTGCCATTCTTTTTGCAAACATCGCAGAAATACGCCGATTTGCAACTGTATCCTCTGAGGAAGAAAAGCTTTTAAGATCAGATGCAAGACCTATAGTCCTGCTCAATACGAGCGGGAAAGAGTGGTTCAGCAAATTTGTCTGTGCCGACAGCAGGAGCATAGGTGCCATGCTGCCGCATACCGGGATACATGAGATACTGGCTTCTCTTTGCGGACCGCTTATCGTGACGTCCGGCAACATAGGCGGAGAGCCGCTTTCATACAAGGATGATGAATTTTTCAGACACGAATACGATGGTCTGGAGGGCGTACTCTATAACAAAAGAGAGATACTCACTCCATTGGATGACTCAGTCGTAAGGCTGCTTGGAGGCAGAAGGCAGACCATAAGATACGCAAGAGGATATGTACCCGATCGTCTGCAGATGATGAAGAGCTTCAGAAAGAAGCTGCTCGCGATCGGAGCGGACCTTAAATCATCTTTTGCCATAGCGAAGGGCAGCGGTATCGTACTGTCACAGTACATAGGAGATCTGGAGAGCTATGCCGTCCAGGAGAACTTCAAGAAGATACTGAAAAGACAGCTTGATATATATGATTTCAGACCCGAGGCCGTGGCCTGTGACAAGCATCCCGG
>JAEEGO010000027.1 GCA_016280355.1 Lachnospiraceae bacterium
GATGCTTTCATACTTCATCTCATCGAATTCTGCGTACGCCTCTTCACTTCTTGCCGTATACTCCTTTATCTCATCAGTCTCGCTGTCTGTATAAGCATAATAATGACCGTCCTCCGGCACGCAAAAAGTCACCTTCCCTTTACTCTTCTTTACATCATATATCTCTGCTTCTTCAAATACCGGATCTCCGGTAAGCCGCAGCGCCGCTATGTTCTGCCTTTTCACCGGATCGGAAGCATGGGTTATATCTTCAAGCGTGTAGATCCCCGCCGGCACCGTGTATCCGAAGGGAAGCCGGTAAAGACAGCGGTAGAGATAGTCATCATCGTATTCTCCGGTATAGAACGCCACATCATAGTCCGTCTCATTGTTCCTGAAGTCTGCTGCAAGCAGATAATCAATACCGAGCATCGCTTCGGTAAAAGGAGTAAGTCCCGACGCCATATAATGTACCCTCGAGCTCTTCATACCGAAGGTCTCATAGAAATCCTCCGCCTGCGAGTTTATCGTTGAAGAAAAGAAAGCATCTCCTTTGTATCCCGTAAGACATGCATCATTTCTTATGCTCTCCTCCACGGCATCAAACCTCGTGAAGTGTCCCTGATTCAGCTTGTTGTCAGCCTCTGCCATATCGCGCAGTTCGGCGAAGCTTTCCACGTGTGCGAAATAGCCTTCTCTTGAGATATTCCTTGACGATGTCACGTTAAAGTTCAAAAGAAGCTCCGTCATCAGTATCATCGCAAATGCATATATCCCTCTTCTCGTATAGCCTGATCTGAATACGACCCGGAATATGAAAAAGCCCAGATAGAGGACGATGAACACTGCATTGATGAGCCAGGTGTGATCCAGTATATGCCTGTCATCGCGGGAAAATATCATGCCTGTCACAAGGAAAAGCACCGGCATTATTGCAGGCAGAGCGATCCTTCTTCCTCCCATCCTGTCGGCTCCGTCCAGTCCTTCATAGGCAGTCGTTATCAGGACTATGACAAAGAGAAAGCCCTGCCTTGCAGGAAGCGAGTCGGGATAATTCATGCCGTGCCAGATGTACTCAAGTACGTTTGTATTGAATGAAAGATAGATGAATATGATGAGCAGTCCTCTGCATATCTTCTGCGGTATCGAGAACTTGCTGTTCACAAAGAAGAAAAATGCAAAAGCCAGGACCGGTATGGAAGCATATATATTCGGCTCATGTGTAAGCCCCGTCTCCACTCCGACTGCTGCGAGCGATCTCACCATAAGTGTCGGTACGCTCATGTAAAACTCAAGCGTATCCGGCATCTCAATACCGACAAATGATGTCTCCTTTATGGCTGCCGCCTCAGGAAGAAGCAGCAGGGCAGAAAGCGCTGCCGAGAGTGCAGTTGAAAAGAAAAGAGTGATCCAGGATCTGAATGTGTTTTTTATCCCCTTGAAATTGTCTATGCTTACCGTGATGAAATACGGTATCAGGAAAATACCGAGTACCATGGCGATGTAGTAATTTGTCATGACGGTTAGTGACATGGTCAGGGTGTACAGTAAAGCGCTCTCTCCGTTCGCAATTTTCTCGGTTCCCATAAGTACAAGCGGTGCCAGTGCTATGCCCCAAAGCCACATCACATTCCAGTCATACGCCGCCATAAATCCGGACATTCCGTAGCAGACTCCGAGCATCACGGCATATACGATGCGTTCGCTCTTACCCTTGTATCTGAGATATCTGCACATAAAAGATGCGGCAAGCGACATCTTGATATAGGCAATAAAAGTCATGTACTCAAGGAGATATTCTTCGGGTATCAGCACGCTGAGATAATTAAAAGGATCGGAAAGATAATATACATAGAGCGGATAAAACGGTGCTCCGAGACCGAGCCGGAAGCTGTACCTAAGACCACTCCCCTCTGTCAGTCTGCGTCTGAACTCTACAAGGAAAGGCAGATACTGATGATACAGATCCTTCCTCAGGAAGGTGTATTCGCCGAAAGGAAAAATGCCCTGTATCACGTTGTAAAGTGAGAGCAATAAGAACGTCAGAACAAACGTTGCGATGTACGGATGCTTCCTCAGCCTATCGATCGGTAAGCTCATGGTATTGCAGTATCCTGTATGCGGATATCATTTCATCTTCCTTTATTTCTTTGTCGGACAGCTCACGCCCCGACTCATCCAATGTCCTTACGGCTGAAAGCACCGGATACTTTGCAGAAAGTTCCTCAAGGAAGCTCCTGTAAGGATAGGTCCCGGCTCCCGCGTATTTCAGTACCCTGTTTCCGAGATAATTCGCACTGGTCTCATCGCCTGATGCATCTATATCATAGTTGGCCCATATGACGTACGGCACGAGGTATCTCTTCTCCACATCCTCTTCAGACAGTGCTCTGGAATCAACTCCCTGCATCTCCCATATCGGCCGCACTACAGAGTCTGACGGCTGATGATCTCCGAACATGACGATAAGAGTCCTGTCATCTATGTCACTGAAATACTCCGTCAGATATTTCAAAGCCTCATCGGATTTCTTTATAAGTGTCAGATATCTTTCAGTCGTCTCCGTATTCTTTATCTTATCATCGCCGGATATGTCTATATCAATTGGCATATCTCCGCTGTCTTTGTCATAGGGACTGTGATTTTGCATGGTCACGCAGAAAGCAAAGAAAGGCCTGCCGCTGTCTTTATTTTTCTCATACTCCTTTATTATCTGCTCGGAGCAGGCCATATCACTGATATATCCTCTCACCGTATGCGCATTCGGATCGAAGTCTTCTATGAACATCGACTTCTCAAAACCCAGCTCCGGATATACCCTCTCTCTCTCCCAGCCTGCGCTGTAGTAGGGGTGCATGCCTATCGTACTGTAGCCTTGATCCTTAAGATAAGCAGGCATCGCATATATTCCTTCATGTACATACTGCTGGTAGGGTATGGAGCCTTCGGGAAGAAAAGCGAGCGTATCCCCCGTCAAAAATTCAAACTCGGTATTCGGTGTATTGCCTCCGACGATAGATACATTCAATCTTCCTGTCTCGACATTGCCTGCACTGCCCTCTTTTTGCAGTCCGTGTACAAAGGGCATATAGTCCTCATTTGTCATAAAGTCTCCGAGCACTGCCGGGTCCGAGAAAGCCTCGTTCATTATGACTATGATATTCGCAGGCTTCTCATCGGGCGCTGACGCCTCGTATCCTTCAAGCAGTTCTTCTGCCTTCTCATCCGAATATCCTTCCGGCTTCTGTATCTTCACATACTGCAGTTCCATAAGAAAAGCAGTCAGTGTTCCGTCACGCTCCGATATCGCAGTCGGTGTGAAGAGCTTTGTATAAAATCCGAAGGTGTCTACGGCGAAATCAGTCTGTACGAAGCAGGTGTAGAGACAGATAAGAAATGCAGAGGTTACGGTACCTGCGCATCTTAGAGCAGCCTTCCTGTTAATCTTCAGATCTGCCGCTCCGCTTATGATAAAGATGATGACAAATCCGATGATACACAGTATGGCACGCATCCCCGGCACATAGTCATATCCTCCCGCCACCTCGGCCGCGGTAGCAAGCGAGCCTATATCCCAAGGCAGAAGTGTCACGCCGCGAAACTCCACGAGATAATATTCCGCAAGTCCGAGAACGCCAAAAAGTATCGCCATTATGCGAAGCGATACCTTTAGCCTTCCTGTAAGAAAAAAGAAAAACGTATTGATAAGTATAAACAGAAAAATGTTTAAGAGCTGTATCCCGGGGTACATCCTTTTGAAGGGGTTGTGAGTGTACGCCTCGAAAAGATACATCATCGCCCCCGGCAATACAAAGTACAGTATTACATTCTTAAGCCTGTCCATCCTAATGATCTGCCATCCGTCCCTGCCTGATAAATACCGTACAATCCTACGGCATATCCGGCATTATGATTTACCTGTAGATCATATCTTCTCTAGCGGGTCCGTTGGAAACCATGGTGATGGGATAGCCCAGCTGCTCCTCTATGAAAAGGATATACTTTCTGCAGTTCTCCGGAAGCTCGTCAAATTTTCTGATCCCTCTGACATCGCACTTCCAGCCCGGCAGAGTCGTAAGCACAGGCTTCGCCCTCTCGAGATCTCTCGGATTGGGGAATTCATGCACTACCTTGCCATCTATCTCATAGTCGGTACATACCGGTATCTCATCCAGATATCCGAGTGCATCCACCACCGTGAATGCCACATCAGTCGTACCCTGCACCCTGCATCCGTAGCGGCTTGCCACGCAGTCGTACCAGCCTACCCTTCTGGGTCTTCCTGTAGTAGCACCGTACTCTCCGCCGTCACCGCCGTGCTGTCTCAGTTCCTCAGCCTCGTCTCCGAATATCTCAGATGTGAATGCTCCTGCACCCACAGCCGATGAATATGCCTTGGAAACAGTGATTATCTTCTGTATCTCATGAGGTGCCACACCGAGGCTTACCGCACCGTAAGCGGCTATCGGCGAGGATGAAGTCACCATCGGATAGATACCGTTGTCGGGATCCTTCATTGAGCCAAGCTGTCCCTCGAGCAGCAGTGTCTTTCCCTTCTTCAGCTCTTCAGTACAGTAATGGCTCACATCGGTCAGATACGGCTTTATGATATCCCTGTAATCCATACAGGTCTCAAAGACCTCCTTGGGATCCAGAGGATCCTTGTGATACAGTTCCTTAAGCATCACGTTCTTAAGAGTACATATATCCTCTATCCTCTCCTTCAGATAATCCTCATCAAGCAGA
>JAEEGO010000242.1 GCA_016280355.1 Lachnospiraceae bacterium
ATGACCGGTGAAAAAAGACGGGAGCATCTGGATAAGTACGCAAAAGATGGGAAATATAAAGACTCCATGGTAGAGGAGGATGTGGATAATCTGATAAACAACATCCTGGCAGATAATGAGATGCAGGCTGACGGACTGGATCTGTCGAGCCTGGATGAGCAGATGATGACCTGGGTCAAAGGATATGCCCTTTTCGCACGCTTCAGGGAGCAACCCTCCGCAGATCGTTCCATGAAACGCAATGGGATAGAGAGGATGATACAGAACTGTAACGATCTGATGAAGGCGGATCCGGCCAGAACGGAAGAGATGGAAAGAGAGATCAAGAGCCTTCGTGATCAGGAACTGCAGGCGCGGATAGAGCAGAAACTCAGTGAATCCATGGGGCTGAAGATCAAAAACAGGGCACCTGCCATGTATGAATACTGGACTGCACAGAGGAAACTGGAGGCGATCGCAAAGGCAAGGACGGTACTGGAAAAAGAAACCCAGGGAAGGTACACGGACAGCATGATCAGTGTGCTGAAACAAAGGGAGACCGCACAGATGAATATGGTCGAGGACGGAAAAGACCAGTTCATGAGGCCTATGAATTCCGAATTAAAGATCAAGATCCCGTTTACTGCCGTTCAGGATACTATGATGAGTACATTGGCGGATTATCTTGATCAGATAACTGCACTGAGGAAAGAAGGGACCAACGAGGCAACCGATAAGGCACTGAAGCTGGTGGCACAGGCCAGAGAGATGGTACTAAACTACAATGATCCGGAGTTTGATCAGCAGATAAAGGTGACCGAAAAGGTCATGCGTGAAGAGCAGCTAAAGGAACAGAAGCTAAAGGCAGCGCAGGCAGCAAAGAAACAGACAGAGGATAAGGCAGGACAGATGCCGCCCGGGCAGAAGCAGAACGAGACGGAGAAGAAAGAATAAACAGGAAGTAATAGGCAGCAGGAGTGCTGATGTGGTAAACTTGTACGATATTACAGGGATGATATTTTATGATAGCTATTATTGATTATGATGCAGGCAATATAAAGAGCGTAGAGAAGGCGGTACAGCATCTCGGAAGAGAGTGTATCCTTACGAGGGATGCGGACATCATAAAAGGCGCCGACCACGTGATACTTCCGGGAGTAGGTGCCTTCGGAGATGCGATGGCAAGACTTGCGGAGTACGGGCTGATCGACGTCATACGTGATGTATGTAAGAGTGGTACGCCGTTTATTGGCATCTGTCTTGGACTGCAGCTGCTCTTTGCCTCATCAGAAGAGTCTCCCGGAGTGGAGGGACTGCATATCCTTGAAGGGACCATTCGAAGGATACCGGATGACAGGGGGCTTAAGGTTCCCAATATAGGCTGGAATTCATTGGAGATACGTAACGGAGGAGGCAGGCTTTTTGCAGAAACTCCTGAAGGCAGCTTCGTCTATTTTGTCCATTCCTTTTATCTCGATGCAGAGGATAAGGGAATAGTGACATCAAACATAGAATATGGTGTAAAAGTGGATGCATCCGTCGAAGCCGGCAATGTGTTTGCCTGCCAGTTTCACCCGGAGAAATCATCGGATGTAGGACTCGGGATTTTGGAGAGATTTCTAAATGTTTAGTAAGAGGATAATACCCTGTCTTGATGTGAATAACGGCCGCGTGGTCAAAGGTGTGAACTTCGTGGCGCTGAAGGATGCGGGGGATCCCGTTGAGATAGCAAGAGCCTATGATGCCGAAGGGGCTGATGAGCTTGTGTTTCTTGATATCACAGCCTCGTCTGACCACAGGGCCACGGTGGTGGATCTGGTGCGAAAGGTCGCGGAGCAGGTCTTTATTCCTTTCACTGTAGGAGGCGGCATCAGGAGTGTCGATGACTTCCGTGCCGTACTGCGAGAGGGCGCGGACAAAGTTGCTGTCAATTCGGCAGCTATCATGAATCCGGAGCTTATAAGCGAAGCTGCGGATAAATTCGGATCACAGTGTGTCGTACTCGCGATAGATGCCAAGAGGAAAGAGGATGGCAGCGGCTGGACGGTATATAAGAACGGCGGCAGGATAGATATGGGACTTGATGCACTGGAGTGGGCAAAGAAAGGCGTGGCGCTCGGTGCGGGAGAGATACTGCTTACATCCATGGATGCTGACGGCACAAAGGCCGGATACGATCTGGAGCTTACAAGAGCCGTGGCGGATGCAGTGAGCGTACCTGTCATAGCTTCGGGAGGAGCCGGAGAGCTGTCGCACTTTAAAAAGGCATTTACGGAAGGACATGCGGAAGCAGCCCTTGCGGCTTCGCTTTTCCATTACAAAGAGCTCACCATACATGAGGTCAAGGAGTACCTGAACAGAGAAGGAGTATCCGTGAGATGGCAGGGCTGACCGGGGGATGGGCCGAGGCTCTTAAGGATGAGTTTCATAAGGAATACTACAAAAAGCTTTACGAATTCGTAAAACAGGAGTATCAGTCGGGGACTGTATATCCTCCGTCCGATAAGCTCTTTACCGCACTTCATCTGACTCCGCTTGAGAATGTCAGGGCGGTGATAATGGGGCAGGATCCCTATCATGAGCCGGGACAGGCCATGGGAATGTCTTTCTCGGTGCCGGAAGGCGTGGATATACCGCCGTCACTGAAGAACATATATAAAGAGATACATGAAGATGTGGGAGAGAGGATATCTGATACCGGTGATCTGACGCGATGGGCCGAACAGGGTGTATTGCTTCTTAATGCTGTGCTCACGGTAAGGGCACATCAGGCAAACTCACACAAAGGTAAGGGCTGGGAACAGTTTACCGATGCTATGATCAGAGCTGTCGAGAAGCAGGACAGGCCTGTAGTGTATCTTCTTTGGGGAAGAAATGCGAGGGATAAGAAAGAACTTATAACCAATCCGGATCATCTGGTGCTGGAGGCAGCTCATCCGAGCCCGCTGTCCGCATACAACGGATTCTTCGGATGCAGGCACTTCTCGAAGTGCAATAAATACCTGAAAGAACATGGGGTACAACCAATTGACTGGTCATGACGGCACGTTTTGCCGGGCCATGCGAGGCAGATAATACAGTTTATATCGCAATGGAAGGAGCAGATATATGAAAAAGACAGCGTTTATCACAAAGGAAAAAGCAGAGGAGATAGCCGCAAAATACGGAACACCCTATCACGTATATGATGAGGAGGGTATAAGAAAGAATGCAAAAGAGGTAGCAGATGCCTTTGGCTGGAATAAAGGATTCAGAGAATACTTCGCAGTAAAGGCCACTCCCAATCCTTTTATATTGAAGATATTCAAAGATTACGGCTTCGGCTGTGACTGCTCGTCAATGGCGGAACTCAAGCTTGCCGCAGCCGCAGGCTTTACCGGCGAAGAGATAATGTTTTCATCCAATGAGACTCCGGCTGAGGAGTATAAGTATGCGACTGAACTCGGAGCGATCATAAACTTTGACGATATCACTATGATACCGTACTACCTCGAGAATGTTGGTGAACTGCCTGAGACGATATGCTGCAGGTACAATCCGGGCGGTACTTTCTCGATCTCCAATCATATAATGGATAATCCCGGGGACAGCAAATACGGCATGACCCGCCAGCAGATGACGGAGGCATTTAACATGCTGAAGCAGCATGGAGTGAAGCATTTCGGCATACATGCTTTTCTTGCAAGCAACACGGTAACAGATGACTACTATCCGATGCTTGCGGAGCAGCTCTTTACTCTTGCGGCGGAGCTTAAGAAAGAATGTGATGTGGATATAGTCTTTGTCAATCTTTCGGGAGGAGTAGGCATACCTTATACACCGGATCAGGAGCCGAACCATATCGACAGGATAGGTGAGGGAGTGAAGCAGGCATATGAGCGTGTGATGATACCGGCAGGTCTGGACGGTGTGAAGGTCTACACCGAGATGGGAAGATATATGATGGGACCTTTCGGTGCACTGGTGACCAGAGCCATCCATGAGAAGCATATCTACAAGGAGTACATAGGAGTCGATGCCTGTGCCGCCAATCTCATGAGACCTGCAATGTACGGCTCATATCATCATATTACGGTACTCGGAAAAGAGGATCAGGCATGCGATACAAAATACGACGTGGTCGGATCGCTGTGTGAGAATAACGACAAATTTGCGATAGACAGAATGCTGCCCCGTATAGATAAAGGGGATCTGATCTATATCCATGATACCGGTGCGCACGGCTCCGCAATGGGATATAACTACAACGGCAGACTGTGGTGTCCTGAGGTAATGCTTCATGGAGACGGCAGCTTCTCGCTCATCAGAAGAGGGCAGACTCTTAACGATTATTTTGCAACACTTGATTGCTTCAAGGAATTTGAAATGCTGTTCAGATAATTGATATTCAGGAGGAACGGAGGACAAGCAATATGAATTATGTAAACCTAAAAGAGGAAGCAGGACGTACTTCTTATCCGGGACGGGGCATAGTGATAGGTGTATCCGAGGACGGCAGCAAAGCGGTCACGGCATATTTCATCATGGGGCGTTCGGAGAATTCACGGAACAGGGTGTTCGTGGAGGACGGAGAGGGAATACGCACTCAGGCATACGATCCCGCAAAGCTTAAGGATCCGTCCCTCATCATATATGCTCCGGTGAGAGTGCTCGGAGAAAATACCATAGTAACGAACGGAGATCAGACGGATACGATATATGACGGCATGAAGGCAGGTAAGACCTTCGAAGAGAGCCTTAGAGAAAGGCGCTTTGAGCCGGACGGACCTAATTATACTCCGAGGATATCCGGAGTGCTCCACATATCCGGCGGAAGCTTTGATTATCAGATGTCCATACTGAAGTCCGATAACGGAGATCCGGAGTCTGACAACAGATATACTTTCATGTATACGACTCCGAAGGCGGGGAGAGGACATTTCATACATACCTACATGGGTGACGGGGATCCGCTTCCTTCATTCGAGGGGGAGCCTACACCGGTCACTATCAAAGGAGATATTGACAGCTTTGCAAAGGAACTTTGGGATGCACTTGATGCGGACAACAAGGTTTCACTTTTCGTACGGTTTGCGGATATCGCTACCGGAAAGTATGAGACAAGGATCATTAACAAGAACGTATAGGGGGACAGGAAAATGAACGAGATGGAACTTAAATACGGCTGCAATCCCAATCAGAAGCCGGCAAGGGTATATATGGAAGACGGCAGGGATCTGCCGATAGAAGTGCTTAACGGCAGACCCGGATACATCAATCTGCTGGATGCACTGAACGGTTATCAGCTTGTGAAGGAGCTCAAGGAAGCAACGAAGCACGTGGCAGCTACTTCATTCAAGCATGTGTCCCCTGCGGGAGCTGCCATAGGCATACCGCTGACCGATGTGGAGAAGAAGATATACTGGACTGAGGAATACGGTGAGCTCTCACCGCTTGCATGTGCTTATGCAAAGGCAAGAGGAGCGGACAGGATGTCAAGCTTCGGTGATTTCATCTCTTTGTCCGATGTATGTGACAAGGATACGGCTACTCTCATAAGGAGAGAGGTGTCTGACGGTATCATAGCTCCCGGATATGAGCCTGAGGCTCTGGAGATACTGAAGGAGAAGAAGAAGGGAGCGTACTGCATACTTCAGATAGATCCTTCTTACAAGCCCGATCCGATAGAGCGTAAGCAGGTGTACGGAGTGACCTTCGAGCAGGGCAGGAATGAATTCGAGATAAACAGGAAGCTGCTGGACAATATAGTGACCTTCAACAAGTCTCTGCCGGAGGAGGCAGCAAACGATCTGCTTATTTCGCTGATCACGCTGAAATACACGCAGAGCAACTCTGTATGCTATGTGAAGAACGGACAGGCTATAGGCGTCGGTGCAGGACAGCAGTCCAGGATACATTGTACAAGGCTTGCCGGAAGCAAGGCGGACAACTGGTATCTGCGTCAGTGCCCCAGAGTGCTCGAGCTTCCTTTCAGGGATGATATCAGGATACCCGACAGGGACAATGCGATAGATCTGTACATAGGTACAGACTACATGGATGTTCTTGATGAGGGCAAATGGCAGAAGATATTCACGACGAGACCCCAGGTCTTCAGAGAGTCTGAAAAGAAGGAATGGCTTGAGGGCAATACCGGAGTCGCACTCGGATCGGATGCCTTCTTCCCGTTCGGAGACAATATCGACAGGGCGGCACGCAGCGGTGTGAGCTACGTGGCAGAGCCCGGCGGATCCATCAGAGATGATCAGGTTATCGAGACAGCAGACTCGTACGGGATGGTGATGTGCTTCACGGGAATGAGGCTCTTCCATCATTAGACAGATCTGATTCTAAGTGCTACAATTGCGTAGTGCGTGCCGGCATTAATGCGAATAGGGGAAGCTGGTGTGTCGGAATGGCAGACGAGGAAGACTCAAAATATTTTGTAGGCAACTACGTGCGGGTTCAAGGTCTCCGCTCCGCTCCGGTCGGCGCAAAGCCGACAGCCACAGGCTGTCGTGCGCCCCACCACCGGCATAAACAAACTGTATATTGAAAGTACAATGCCGGCATGTCGGAATGGCAGACGAGGCAGACTCAAAATCTGTTGTAGGCAACTACGTGTGGGTTCAAGTCCCACTGCCGGCATTAAGATATATTTAGAAGGAGAGAGATATATGGTTTATACAGTGACATTCAATCCGGCTCTGGACTATGTGGTACATCTCGACGATCCTATCGAGAACGGCAAGATGAACCGCAGTAATAAAGAAGAGTTTTACTACGGCGGCAAGGGAATAAATGTATCCACTGTTCTGACAAACCTTGGCATAGATACGGTTGCCATGGGCTTTGTGGCAGGATTCACGGGAGCTGCCATTGTGCACGGATTAAGCCATAAGGGAATACGTACGGACTTTATAATACTGAGACAGGGTATCTCGCGTATAAACGTGAAGATCAGGAACGGTATAGAGACAGATATCAATGCGGCCGGACCGAGGCTTTCAAATGATGATGTAAAGGCTTTCATGAAAAAGCTTGATGATCTCGGAGAAGGGGATTATCTTGTGCTGTCCGGATCAGTGCCTCCCAACATGCACGACTCGATCTATGAGCGTATATGCCGCAGAGTGGCTGACAAGAATGTCAATGTAGTAGTGGATGCAGACGGTGAGCTGCTCATGAAAACTCTTCAGATGAATCCATTCCTCATCAAACCCAACAAGAGTGAGCTCGAGAGCCTGTTCAATGCAAAGATCAAGAATGATAAAGATGTAGAGAAGTATGCGAGAAAGCTGCAGGATCAGGGAGCAAGGAACGTGCTCGTATCCATGGGTGAAGGCGGATCCATGCTGGTACCCGAAGAGGGAAAAGTCATACGTCTCGGCGTGCCCGAAGGCAAAGTGATCAACACGGTAGGAGCAGGAGACTCCATGGTGGCAGGATTCCTTGCGGGATATATGAAGAACGGTGACATGCAGAAGGCTATGAACCTTGCAACAGCTGCGGGAGCTGCGACAGCGTACTCCGAAGGACTGGGTGAGAAGAGCACTATCATGATGCAGCTGGAGAAGATCAATAATGGTCTGTGGATGAAGTGATGCAGACCCCGATATTACTGTATATCGATCCCGGTACCGGCAGTATGCTGTTCGGTATCCTTATCGGGATCATAGGTGCCTTGACATATCTGATAAGAACTTGGATGGTCAAGGTACGTTTTATTTTGACCGGCGGCAAGAGCACCGGGATGAATGTCGACAAGCTTCCCATAGTGATATTTTCGGATGACAAGAGATACTGGCCGGTGTTTGAGCCGGTGTGCAGGGAACTGGACGCCAGAGGAGTCGATGTCGTTTACATGACGGCTTCTAAGGATGATCCGGGTATCGATAATAAATACGAGCATATCAAAGGTGAATTCATAGGCGAGAACAATAAGGCATTTGCAAAGCTCAATCTGTTGAATGCCTGCATAGTGCTGTCCACGACTCCGGGACTTGATGTCTATCAGTGGAAGCGCTCGAAGTATGTGGACTGTTATATACACATGCTGCACGGCCCCAATGAGATAGCAGGATACCGCATGTTCGGTATTGATTATTACGATATGCTGTTTCTGTCGGGTGAATATCAGGAGCGTGATGCAAGGAACCTTGAGAAGCTCAGGGATCTGCCGCCAAAGGAAATAGTCATGATAGGAGTGCCTTATCTTGATGAGATGGTAAGACGGCTTAAGGAAGCTCCCGCTCTGCCTGAGCACGAGCGAACAGTGCTGCTCGCACCCACATGGGGACCGAGCTCCATCCTTTCAAAGTTCGGAGAAAGGATCATCAGGGTACTGGTGGATACCGGATACAGGATCATAATCAGACCTCATCCGCAGTCGTTTACGGCTGAAGCAAAGCTGATGGAAGATCTGATGAGCAAGTTCCCGGATTCCGACAAGCTGTCATGGAACAGGGATACGGACAATTTCGAAGTGCTGAGGCAGTCGGACATACTCATATCCGATTTCTCGGGAGTCACTCTTGAGTTTGCTTTCGTGTATGACAAGCCGATCATCATAGCAGATACCGAGTACGACAGTTCGCCGTACGATACATGGTGGCTCGACACTCCTTTCTGGACGCTGGAAGCGCTGTCACGTATGGGGATGAAGCTTGATGAGGAAAGCCTGCCGAAGCTTAAGGAGATGATAGATGAGGCTATAACCAGTCCGAAATACGCCTCCGAACGTGACAAGGTGAGGAGCGAGACATGGGTATATCCCGGAGAGGGCGCAGCCCGTGCGGCCGATGCCATCATTGCAAAATACAAAGAACTGACAGAAACGGAGGCAGAGTGAAATGTCATTCGGATCTGTACTTTACACGATACTCATAGGGCCGATCAAGCTGTTCTTCGAGGTGGTATATTCCTGCGTATACAGCATCACTGCCAATCCCGGGATATCCATCGTATTCTTAAGCCTTGCGATCAATTTCCTCGTACTTCCACTCTACATGCGTGCGGATGCCATGCAGGAAGAGGAAAAGGATATCCAGAACAAGCTGAGCAGGGGTGTGGCGCATATAAGAAAGACCTTTAAGGGCGATGAGCGCATGATGATCCTGCAGACATACTACAGGCAGAATCACTACAAACCTACGTATGTACTTCGCGGAGCGGCACCGCTTTTCCTTGAGATACCTTTCTTCATAGCGGCTTACAGCTTTTTGTCCACGCTGTCCATACTGGAGGGAGTGCCTTTCGGACCCATATCAGATCTGAGCAGACCCGACGGACTGATCCATATCGGTGCACTTACGGTCAATCTGCTGCCGATCCTGATGACTCTCGTTAATTTCGTATCGAGTGCGATCTTCACAAAAGGCTATCCTCTGAAGACGAAGATACAGCTGTACGGTATGGCGGTATTCTTCCTGATCTTTTTGTACGGTTCGCCTTCGGGACTTGTTTTCTACTGGACATTGAACAACCTGTTCTCCCTTATCAAGACGATATTCTACAAGCTGAAGCATCCGAAAGAGGTGCTTATGGTCATAGCCTCCGTGGCGGGGATAGTTTCGATAGTGATGGGGATAAGGTATATAGGAATATCGGTGGTAAGGGTCATCTTCTTTACGGGACTTGGTGTGCTTCTGCAGATACCTGCCATCGGAGGTGTGCTGAAGATAAAAGGAAAACTGCAGCATAGGGAGCGGACATATGAGCCGGAGCACAGGCTTTTCATCATGTGCATGCTTCTGATGGCGATACTTACCGGAGTCATGATACCGGCATCGGTAGTCAGATCGTCACCGCTCGAATTCGTGAGCGTGAATTCATTCTACCATCCGCTGTGGTACGTGATGAGCGCCGGATGTCTTGCTTTCGGTACCTTTATCGTATGGTGCGATGTGTTTTACGGCCTGGCAAAGGACAAGGGCAAGGTGATGATGGAAGGCGGTGCGTGTGCGATCTGTGCATGTGCTGTCATAGACTATATGTTCTTCGGGAGAAATCTGGGGACTCTATCCACGGCACTGCAGTTTGAGGACGGCATGGCTTATACTGTGCCCATGCAGCTGATAAACGCGCTTGTACTGGTAGTTGCGGCTGGCATCGTGATTTTGATCTGCAGGAAGTTCAGGAGCATCCTTGCGACTGTAGTGATGGTAGGTGCCATCGCACTGGCCTGCATGTCGGGGCTCTATCTGTATCAGGCCGGGAGCGACCTGAAGGAGTATTCGGCAAGAGCAGCTTCACAGGACGAGATGGCATCTCTTCCGCTAAGCAGGACAGGTAAGAACGTAGTCGTGCTGATGCTTGACCGGGCAATGGGTGAATACATACCGTATATCATGGAGGAGAAGCCTGAACTGCTCGAGGCATTCTCGGGATTCAGATATTATTCCAACACGATATCATACGGAGGCAATACCAACTTCGGAGCACCGGCGTTATTCGGAGGATATGAGTATACTCCGGAAAAGCTGAACCTGCGTGACAGTGAACCTCTGGTGGATAAGCATGACGAGGCACTCAAGGTGATGCCGAATCTCTTTACGCAGAACGGATATGACGTGACAGTATGTGATCCATCATATGCGGGCTATCAGTGGATACCGGATCTGTCCATATTTGATGATATACCGGGCATACATACATATATCACGGACGGAGCTTTCGTTGATGAAGAGCTGCAGGCTGTGTTCATAAAGGAATCAAAGAGGAATTTCTTCTGCTACGGTCTGATGAAGACGATGCCGCTGGTACTGCAGCCGACCTTCTATGAGAGAGGCAATTACCGCAGTCTTACTCCTCTCGATACGAGATCACAGGGAGTACATGATATCTATACCGCTGACGGATTTGATTCGAAGTTCATGCAGGCCTATGCGGTGCTCGAGCATATGAGCGATATGACAAGGATCGATGACAGTGGTAAGGGAAGCTTCATCATGATGGTGAACAATACCACACATGAGCCGGTATTGCTTCAGAAAGAAGAATACGAGATGGTCGCTCACGTTGACAACAGCGAGTACGGCGAGGAGGATCGGAGCGCGGGAGAAGCATTCGGAAAGGCTTCAGACAGGATACTCCATATGGACGACAGCATACAGGCCATGGAGTATCACAGTAATATGGCTGCATACCTGAAGCTTAAGGAGTGGTTTGATCACCTTAAGGAGAACGGGGTGTATGACAATACCAGGATCATCCTTGTGGCAGATCACGGCGAGGGCAGGGACCAGATGGATGATCTGCTTTATCCATTCGGAGACGGTACCATGGATCTTTCGGCTTACTTCCCTCTGCTCATGGTGAAGGACTTTGATGCCACGGGCTTCAGTGTGTCGGATGAGTTCATGAGCAATGCCGATGTGGCATCCCTTGCTACGGAAGGACTCATAGATGATCCGGTCAATCCGTACACCGGTAATCCGATAGGGACAGGTACGGAGAAGAAGGAGACGCAGTATATCCTGCGATCGGATAAGTGGAGAGTGGAAGAGAACAACGGAAACACTTTCCTTCCGGGTATCTGGCTTTCGGTACATGACGACATCTGGGATACGGACAACTGGGAAGTAGTCGGGATAGACACTACGCTCCCGGAGAAGTGATGTTTCCGGTACCTGATGAAATAACACCGGGCATATGATAGAATTGTGATCAATATATTTTAATATATCAGGAGAGATAAAAATGTCTGAAAAAGAGATAATGCTGGGAAATGCAGCGATAGCACGAGGCGCATGGGAAGCCGGGGTCAAGGTGTCAGCAGCCTACCCGGGGACTCCGAGCACGGAGATATCGGAGAATCTGGTGAAATATCCGGATGTATATGCAGAGTGGTCTCCGAATGAGAAGGTGGCTGCCGAGGTGGCTATAGGAGCCTCCATGGCGGGAGTGAGATCAATGGTATCCATGAAGCATGTGGGTCTCAACGTGGCCAGCGATCCGCTGTATTCAGTGTCTTATATAGGTGTGAGCGGAGGTCTGCTTTTTTGCGTGGCAGATGATCCGGGTCTTTATTCCTCACAGAATGAGCAGGATACAAGGCTTATAGGAAGATCGGCTCATGTGCCGGTACTCGAGCCCTCGGATTCACAGGAA
>JAEEGO010000243.1 GCA_016280355.1 Lachnospiraceae bacterium
AGTGAGACCATACAGATAGTGACCGGCGCTCCGAATGTCAGTGAAGGAGATCTGGTACCCGTTGTTCTCGACGGAGGAAAGGTAGCAGGAGGCCATGACGGAGGTCCTCTTCCCGAAAACGGCATACACATCAAGGCCGGCAAGCTCAGGGGAGTGGAGTCATACGGCATGATGTGTTCCATAGAAGAGCTTGGCTCATCAAGAGATGTCTATCCCGATGCTCCGGAAGAAGGAATATACATTTTCGATAAGGACAGCGGCCTCAAATGCGGAGATGATGCCATAGAGGCGCTCGGTCTTCGCGACACCGTATTTGATTATGAGATCACATCCAACAGGGTAGACTGCTACTCCATCATGGGTGTAGCAAGAGAAGCCGCAGCTACCTTTGACCTTGAGTTTAAGTATCCGAATGTGAAAGAGACCGGCAACAACGAGCAGGCCTCAGACTATATATCAGTAGATATAGAAGATAAGGATCTTTGCACCAGATACATCGCAAGAGTCGTAAAGAATATCAGGATAGGCGAATCTCCCGACTGGATGAAAAAGAGACTCCGTGCCTGCGGCATACGTCCCATCAGCAACATAGTCGATATCACAAACTTCGTGATGCTCGAGTACGGACAGCCCATGCACGCTTTTGATCTGTCCACCATAGCCGGTAAAAAGATCGTTGTAAAACGTGCAAAGGACGGTGATACCTTTACGACACTTGACGGAGAGGAGAGGAAGCTTGATCACGATGTCCTTACCATCTGCGACGGTGAGAAGGCCGTGGCACTTGCCGGAATAATGGGCGGAGAGAACTCAATGATCACCGATTCGGTGCATGATGTCCTTTTTGAAGCTGCTACATTTAACGGTCCCAATATCAGGAAGTCATCAAGGAGGATCGGACTACGTACCGACTCTTCGGGTATATTCGAAAAGGGTCTTGATCCCAACAACGCATATGATGCCATGGAAAGGGCATGCTCACTTATTGAAGAGCTCGGATGTGGCGAAGTGGTGAGCGGAAGAGTGGATGTACACGCAGATCTGCCTGAGAATAAGAGGATAGCTTTTGAGCCTGACAGGATCAATGAATATCTCGGTACAGATATAGATAAAGACAACATGCTTTCCTACTTCAAAAGACTTGAAGTTGAATATGATGCAGCATCTAACGATCTGATCGTGCCTACCTTCAGACAGGACCTTATAAGCTTTGCAGATTCATCAGAGGAAGTCGCCAGGATATACGGATATGACAGGATACCTACTACACTTCCGAAGGACACATCACAGATGGGAAGTGTGCCGTTCAAGATCATGGTCGAGAACATAGCGAGGGATACCGCTATTTCACTGGGCTTCTCACAGGGCTACTGCTATTCTTTCGAAAGCCCCGATGTGTTTGATAAGCTGCGCCTTGCACCTGATGCACCCGAAAGAAAAGCGATCCAGATATCCAATCCGCTTGGCGTTGATTTCTCCATCATGCGTACATTGCCGCTAAACGGGATACTCAGCTCACTTTCTACAAACTACAACAGAAGAAATGAAAACGTGAAGCTTTTTGAGCTTGCTAACGTATATATACCGAAATCAGAGCTTCCTATCACGGATTATCCCGATGAAAGGATGCAGTTTACTCTCGGAGCATACGGAGATACCGATTTCTATGAAATGAAGGGTGTCGTCGAGGAGTTCATATTCAAGGCAGGTATGAAGGAGAGGATTAAGTATCAGGTATCTGCAAGGCCCTATCTGCATCCCGGACGTCAGGCCGACATCCTGTATGACGATGCCGTGGTAGGCTATCTCGGACAGATACACCCTCTTACCGCAAAGGCTTATGATATGGCAAAAGCAGGCGTGTATATCGCAGTTCTCGATATGCCTGAGATAGTAAAGAGGGCATCATTTGAGCCCAGGTATCTTGGTCTTGCCAGATATCCGGCCGTATCAAGAGACCTCTCAATGGTCGTACCGAAGAGCGTTACAGCTCAGAGTATTGATGATATCATAGTACAAAGAGGCGGAAAGATACTTGAAAGCTTCAGTCTTTTTGATATCTATGAAGGCGAGCAGATAGGAGATGACTTCAAGAGCATGGCTTATACCATCGTTTTCAGAGACAAAGAAAAGACGCTTTCGGATGATGATATCAATGCTGCGATGAAGAAGATACTTAACGGACTCGAAGGACTCGGCATTGAGCTGAGATCATGACGGAAAAGCTTTTAAAATCCGATTTTTATTATGAGCTGCCCGAGGAACTCATAGCTCAGGATCCCCTTGAAAAGAGGGACAGTTCGAGACTTATGGTTCTTGACAGGAATACCGGACGCATTAAGCATGACACCTTCAGCAATATCACGGATTACCTCCATCCCGGAGATCTTCTCGTATTAAATGACACAAAGGTCATTCCTGCGAGGCTCATCGGGAGTAAAGAGGAGACCGGAGCAGCTGTAGAGATATTGCTTCTACGAAATAAAGGAAACGATATCTGGGAGTGTCTTGTACGTCCGGGAAAGAAGCTGCGTCAGGGAGCAAGAGTCACCTTCGGAGACGGAAAGCTCAAGGGTGAGATATGCGGCATCGCCGATGAGGGGTGCCGTCTTGTAAAGTTCACTTATGAAGGCATATGGGAAGAGGTACTTGACTCTCTCGGTGAGATGCCTCTGCCGCCTTATATCACTCACAAGCTTCAGGATAAAAACAGATATCAGACAGTATATGCAAGATATGAGGGCTCGGCTGCCGCGCCTACGGCAGGCCTTCATTTTACCGATGAGCTGCTTGAGCGGGTCCGTTCCATGGGTGTGGATACAGCTTTTGTCACTCTTCATGTAGGACTTGGTACCTTCCGTCCGGTAAAAGAGGATAACATCCTTGATCACCACATGCATACTGAATGGTATGAAGTAACAAAAGAGACAGCTGATAAGATAAACGCAGTTAAGCAGAGCGGGAGCGGACGTGTGATATGTGTCGGTACTACCTCCTGCAGGACGCTCGAGTCTGCTGCGGATGATGCAGGACTCATAAAAGCCGGGAGCGATGAGACTGATATCTTCATATATCCCGGATATCGGTTCAAATCAGTTGATGCACTCATCACCAACTTTCATCTGCCTGAGTCCACACTGATAATGCTTGTATCCGCCCTTGGCGGTTACGAAAATATCATGGCCGCATACAAAGAGGCCGTAAAGGAAAGATACCGTTTTTTCAGTTTCGGAGATGCTATGTTTATTTCGTGAGGTTCTTATGGATAAGAAAAACGATAAAATGCTCGAAAAACTGTTCTTTAATATGCTCCCGGTCCAGGTACTCATCTTTGCCATGGGGTCCGTAAACTCCATTGTGGACGGTATACTGGCAGGACAGTTCATAGGGCCGAACTCAGTGGGCGTAGTGGGGCTGTATTATGTAATGGTAAATGTATTTACAGCCGTCGGGTCCGTGCTTCTGGGCGGTACCGCCGTATTGTGCGGCAGATATATGGGCAGGGGCGACCGTGAAAAGACGGAGGGCATCTTTTCACTGAACATCACCATGACTCTGATTATCGGAGCCGTACTCACGCTGATAAGCATTGCCTTCCCGGGAACACTGGCCGTAATACTGGGATCAAGCCCTGAGCTGAAGGGCGACCTTACGACATATATCACGGGATATGCGATCGGCATACTGCCGATGCTGCTTTCCCAGCAGATAGCAGCCTTCCTGCAGCTTGAAAGAAGGAGCCTTAGAGGATACCTGGGAGTTGCAGGCATGATACTGTCCAATATGACCATGGATATCGTTTTCGTAGCGGTACTGAATATGGGCATATGGGGGCTGGCTCTGGCTACATCGTTCAGTAATATAGTCTATTTCCTGATACTTGTTCCTCACTATTTTACTTCCGGAGCACAGCTTCACTACAGTGTTTCTCATATACTCTGGAGTGATGCGCTCCCTCTCATCAAAATAGGTTTTCCCGGAGCGCTGCTTGTATTCTGCCTTGCGCTCAGAGGTATAGTCGTAAACAGGATACTCTTAGCATATGCGGGAAATGACGGTATATCGGCTTTAGGTGCTTTCAATATGGTCCACGGTCTCATCATAGCCTACTGTCTGGGTAACGGCGCCATAGTAAGGATGCTGGTGAGCGTGTTTACGGGAGAACAGGACAAGGCTTCCATCAAACAGATAATGCATATTGTCCTTACCAAGGGACTTGCCTTATCCTGTGTCGTATCTGTGCTGATGCTGTCCGTAGCATCTCCGGTGGCCTCTGTTTTCTTCCCGGATACCGCCAGTGATGTATATCACCTTTTCCGGCAGCTGCTCATGATCTATGTGCTGTGCATACCGATGATACTTATATGTCAGGTGTTCACCAACTATCTGCAGGCCATGGGACATAACAGCTTCGTTAATGTGCAGTCTGTTTTCGACGGATTCTTCTCGATGGTCATCCCGTCTCTGATACTTGCACCCATACTGGGTGCGCTGGGTGTATGGCTTTCCAATCCCATAGGCATATTCTTTACTATATTGCTGGTGCCGATATACAGTCTTATCTACTGGAAGAGGGTGCCACGCACCACAGATGAGATCCTGTTCCTGCCGCCGGATTTCGGGTCCAGACCGAAGGACTGTCTCGCTGTCACCATACACGATATATCGGATGTGACCATGGCTTCCGCGAAAGTACAGGATTTCTGCGATATGCACGACATAGGAAAGAGGTCGGCTTATCTGTCCGCTCTGTGTCTGGAGGAGATGGCTGTAAACGTGGTCAAGCACGGCTTTTCTCGCGATAAAAAGAGGCACTCTCTGGATATCAGAGCCATCTATAATGCAGGTGATATGATGCTGAGACTCAGAGACGACTGTATCCCGTTCGATCCTGCCGAGATGGCAGAAATACTGAACGGGGACGATTCCTTTGAAAACAACGGTATCAGGATGGTATACAGGACCGCAGATGAAGTAAACTACCAGAATCTGCTGGGCATGAACGTGCTGACCATAACCATAAAGGAAAAGGATCTGAGATCTTCGGAAAGCTCGGACTACATACTGGAGAAGACACTGCAGAACATGGATGAAGGACTGCACAGGAGATTCAAGGACACCGTATTTGTGGTCCAGAGCATACTCACCAGATACATGCGTCTTTTCCCGGAGTATACGGATCACTCCATGTTCCACAGCCTCACTGTGATAGATGCCTGCAACAGGCTTATCGGGCTCGAACAGATAAAGCATCTGAACAAGGATGAGATATACATACTGCTCATGGGATGCTATCTTCATGATGTCGGTATGGGTATCAGCGAAAAGGATTTTAATGAATTTAAGCCCGCATTTAACGACAAAGAATACTTTGAAAAGCATCCTGATGCTGCCGAGTCGGATTTTGTAAGGGATTATCATAATGAATTCAGCGGTATGTTCATAGATAAGTATGCCGAACTTCTGGAAATACCCTCCGCCGGATATACATTTGCCATAAAGCAGGTTGCCCGTGGCCATCGTAAGACGGATCTCTTTGACGAAAACGAGTATCCTTCGGACTACAGGCTGGAGAACGGCAATACCGTATGTCTGCCTTATCTTGCCGCTCTTATAAGACTTGCCGATGAGATCGACGTAGTAGCTACACGCAATCCCATACTTTTGTATGATCTGGGGGCGTTTACCGACAATGTCAGGCAAATGAGAGAGAACAAGAAGCTTGAGGCGATAAAAGCAATGACCATGACCAGAGAGGCTTTCATCCTCACGGCAGAAACAGAAGAAGAAAGCGTCTATAAAGACCTTACGGAAATGATCGATAAGATGCAGAAGACCCTTGATCTTTGTCAGGATGTGATAAGAGAACGTACAAACTACAGACTGAGTCAGGAAAAGATAATCCTGCGTTCCGGGGACAGGATCTATTCAAGTAAGTCATAAACAGCATAAATATGGATTATCCGTATCGATTCTGATACAATCAAAAAAAAGATACACATTTGGAGAAGATATGGAACGGGGACTTGATACAAACGTAAAAAAAACAAGACGTAAGGTATTCAAAGCCGTAGCAGAGCTCGCCTACAATTCTGAAGATCTTAAAAGCGATATCGAGGCTCTGCCTTACAGATTATGCAGTCTTGAAGATTCATCCGACTGGGAAAATGTATATCGTGAAAGGGAAGTTTATCGCGAGAGGATAAGACTTGCTTTAGGCATGAAGCTCCGTCCGGAAGACAAGCCTGTTTCAGCAAGCTCCGGAGTGGAAGAGTCTGACGTTGATGAAAAGTATTACGAGCCTCCTCTTATGCAGGTCATACCATCTGCATGCAATGCCTGTCCCGAAAACATGTATATAGTTTCAGATCAGTGTATGGGCTGCGTGGCTCATCCTTGCATGGAAGTGTGTCCACAGCACGCAATCTCCATGAAAAACGGCAAAAGCCATATAGATCAGGATAAATGCGTACATTGCGGAAAATGCCACAGTGTATGCCCTTATGATGCAATATCGCACAAGAGACGTCCCTGTGCAGATGCCTGCGGAGCGGGTGCCATTATCAGCGATGAATTCGGCAGGGCTGATATAGACAGGACAGCCTGCGTATCATGCGGCCAGTGTATGGTGCATTGTCCTTTCGGTGCCATAGCCGATAAGTCACAGATATTCCAGCTGATCAAAGCATTAAGATCCGGTAAAAAGGTCATCGCCGAAGCTGCACCGTCATTTGCAGGCCAGTTCGGAGGCGCAAGCAGCGCCCAGTTCAAGACAGCCTTAAAGCAGCTAGGCTTCTTTGATGTTGTGGAGACAGCGATAGGAGCTGACATAGGCTGTATGGCAGAAGCAGAGCATTATGTGAAAAAAGTTGACAGCGGCGAGCTGCCCTTCCTTCTTACTTCCTGCTGTCCGAGCTGGATGTTCCTTGCAAAGCTGTTCTTCCCGGATACAATAGACAGCATCTCGAGAGAGCTGACTCCTATGGTCGCCACTGCAAGGATAATAAAGGAAAAGCATCCGGATGCCTCTGTGGTATTCATAGGTCCCTGTGCTTCCAAAAAGCTGGAAGCCAGCAGACGTACCGTAAGATCGGATGTCGATTTTGTCATCACCTATGAAGAGCTTCTCGGCATATTTGATGCAAAGGGTATAGAGCCTGAAAAGATCGAGGCTGAGGACACAATGCAGGATGCAACGGGGGCCGCCAGAGGGTACGGCGCTGCCGGAGGAGTATCATCAGCCATAGAGAAATGTATAAATGAATACTATCCCGGAACAGAAGTTAAGATCGAGCATGTGGAGGGACTTGCCGAGTGTAAGAAGATACTCACCATGGCTCAGGCAGGTCTCAAGAAGGGATGTCTCATAGAGGGCATGGCCTGTCCCGGAGGCTGCCTAGCCGGTGCAGGCACCAATCTTGCAATCCCCGCCGCAAAGAAAAAGCTTGCAGAGTATCAGGCTGAAGCCGATCGTCCTTTACCCGAAAAAGACTGAATACATGAAGAACCATAAGAAAAAAAACATCAGAGATATCGCCATCTATGCATTGATAATCCTTTTTTTCCTCGGGATCATCATAGTCTATTATCTGATGCTTTATTCCCAGACCCGTGAGAGCCTTATAAAAAGCGGCGAGATCAACGCATTAAGCTCCGTCGAGACGATCAATTCCTATCTCGCAACAGGAAGTGATGCCCTGATGCTTAGCGGATATACTCTCGACAATATGCTCCGTGAGAATAAGACCAATGAAGAAATGCATGATTATATCAGGAATCAGACTCCGGCTGTGGCAGATCTTACTTCTCACAGCAGTACCGGTATATACGGGTATATCAATGACGAATACATGGACGGTCTTGACTGGGTGCCCGATGCGGACTACGTGCCTGCCGAGAGGCCCTGGTATATTGCTGCCATGAATGAGCCGGGCAAGGTAGTGATCGTCGATCCTTATCTTGATGCTGAGACCCATACCATCATGATCACGCTTGCAAAGAGCCTCTGCGACGGAAAAAGTGTTGTAGCCATGGACCTTGCAATGGATCAGCTCCAATCCATCACCGAAGTTCTCGCAGACCGCACTGACTCATATATTGAAATGATACTTGATGATGAATACAATGTCATCGCTCATTCCGATAAACAGGAGATCGGTAAAAACTACAAACAGGTCGGCGGCACTCTCGGAAATCGTATCGTATCTGAATATCTCGATACAGACGAGAGAGCATTCTCTATCAAAAACCAGGGGAAGGAATACATAGTCTACGCCATTTCCCTTGAGAACAACTGGGTCTTCATGTCGGTATCGGATACAACTTCCGTATATATGAGGCTGCAGATCCCGCTTATGCTCTCCGTCGTTGCAGCCATCCTGATACTTGCTGTCCTTGTTCCGCTTCTTATAAGCTCCAACAGGAAGACGATCCTTGCTGAGAAACTCAGCCTCCAGACGGAGAGGGCCATTGCTGCCAGCGATGCGAAATCATCCTTCCTTTCCAGTATGTCTCATGAGATCAGGACTCCCATAAATGCTGTCCTCGGTATGAACGAAATGATACTGCGTGAATGTGAGGATGAAAGTATCCTGTCATACTCCCAGAACATCAAGACCGCCGGAAACACCCTTCTCGGACTCATAAACGATATCCTTGATTTCTCCAAGATAGAAGCCGGCAAGATCGAGATCCTTCCTGTGGATTACGATCTCTCATCAGTCATCACT
>JAEEGO010000244.1 GCA_016280355.1 Lachnospiraceae bacterium
AGTATCTTAAGAGGCGCGTCAGCCTGCAGATCGGCATGTGCGTGGCGTAGTGCCAGGATCGATCTCACCGTATTGAGAAGAGATGCCGGATCCTTCTCCTGATCTGCTACCGTAGGAGCATCATCTGCATTATCTACAGGAAGGTACAGTTCTTCTGATCCTGCCGTAGAGAAGCCAAGATTCTTCTCGTGGTTCCACTGCATGGGTGTGCGTGATCCGGTACGGAAATATCCGCCCTCCTTTGTCGGGATGTCCAGATAGCGCATACCTATCTCGTCACCGTAGTACAGAAACGGCAGGCCCGGCATTGTGAAGATAAAGGCATATGCCAGCTTCAGCTCATCATCCGTCAGATTGTATTTCGGCCGCACCGTATCGTGATTGCAGGTAAACATGGAGATATATCCTATATCCTTCGTATCCTCATACCAGTCGATATACAGATCGAGGAACCTGTTGATGTTGCCTCCCGCATCCTTTCTGAAGTAGCTTCGATCCCTGTCAGGGTAATCCTCATAGTCACGCATCAGGGTCCGGTATCCGTTGTCATGATCGTTCAGACAGAAGTCCGAATCAAAGCCTGCCCTGAGAGCAAGCTTCGGTGCGCTCCACTCAGCGATCATGGCGGCATCGGGATACTCCGCATCCAGCATACGTCTCACGTCACGCCATACAGCGGTAGTCCCGCTCTTACGTTCATCGTCATTCTTCACAAGCGACCCTGCCATATCCACACGAAATCCGTCGCATCCGTGAGACAGCCAGAAGCGCATCACATCCTTTATTGCTTCTCTTGTCGCCATCGCTCCCGGATGATCCATCGGCATCTGCCAGGGCTTATCCGGGTGAAGAAAGCCGTAATTAAGGGCCGGCTGGCATTTGAAGAAGTTCAGCACATAGGTGCCGCTCCGCTCGCTCTCCCCTCCCACGTAGGGCAGGCCTTCTGGAGCTTCAAAGGCTGAGCCTGTCCAGATGTATCGGTCGCTGTATTCATTCCTCTCATCCTTCCGGCTCTTTAAGAACCACTCATGCTCCTCAGAGGTATGTCCCGGCACCAGATCGAGCAGGATGCGCATATCTCTTTTGTGGGCTTCTTCGAAGAGTCTGTAAAGGTCTTCGTTTGTCCCGTACCGCTCTGCGACCTTCTTGTAGTCTCTCACATCATATCCCGCATCCTTGAACGGAGAATCAAAGCAGGGGTTTATCCACACGGCATTGCAGCCAAGACTCTTTATATAGTCCAGCTTACCTGTGATACCTGCGATATCACCTATGCCGTCCCCGTTGCTGTCGAGGTACGACTGCGGATATATCTCATAGAATACAGTGTCTTTTAACCATGTGGCTGCCATTGGATCTCCTCCCTTTGGATTAGTCAGAATTACCCCGCAGCTCTAAGCCGCGGGGCAGATATGAATATCGTTATATATTAATAGTTCTCGGCTTTGATCTGGAAATAGCTCTGAGGATGATTGCATACCGGGCACTCCTCGGGAGCCTTGGGTCCCACGACGATATGGCCGCAGTTTGCGCACTGCCAGATCATATCTCCGTCTCTTGAGAATACTATGCTGTCATTTATATTCTGCAGCAGCTTGCGGTATCTCTCCTCATGCTCCTTCTCTATCGCAGCCACCTGCTCGAATATCTCTGCTATATCCTCGAAGCCCTCTTCTCTTGCGGTCTTTGCAAATGAAGGATACATTTCCTTCCACTCGTACGCCTCACCGCCTGCAGCATCGGTCAGATTCTGCACCGTGTCGTTTATACCGTACAGGAGCTTGTACCAGAGCTTTGCATGCTCTTTTTCATTATCAGCCGTCTCCTGGAAGATATTGCCAATCTGCACATATCCGTCCTTCTTCGCCTTTGATGCAAAGTATGTGTACTTATTCCTCGCTTCGGATTCGCCCGCAAAGGCCGCCTGCAGGTTTTTCTCCGTCTGTGTACCCTTCAGTTCCGGTCTTGTCTCAAGATTTGCCATTTTTTTCTCCCTTCTTGTATTGATCCCCCGTTGTCTTAGACCCGGTTAAGAATTACCGCCGCTTTTTATTATACTGTTTTGCGCGGTGCATTGCCATCCTTTTGCGACTCTGTCACCTTGTCAGTCTCTCCTTCAGTGCATCGACTTCTTCTGCGCTCATCCCGCCGCTCATAAGGTACTCTCTCGCACCCGCTTCCATATCCGCACCCTTCAGATCCGCTCTGTCACCGACTCCGGCTATGCATCTTAGCATCGGCACAAATATGGTGTTCAGTATTGTCTCATACCTTCGGGTATCCTTCTTCGGATCCACACCGTAATAGTTCTCATAGCTTATCATGTAGTCCGCAGTGATATCTTCGTAGTCCGCACCCGCAAGTGCCTCAAGCAGTGCGCAAACGAAGCCTGTCCTGTCCTTTCCTTCCAGGCAGTGTATCAGATAAGGCCCGTCAGTTTTGCTCACTATCCTGAGTGCGCCGGTCAGTCTCGTCTTGAAGTCATCAGACATATAGTCCGCATTCATGTCAGCCGATATCACACTTCCTGCATCATACAGCGACCTGAAATACGGAGAATCAAAATC
>JAEEGO010000245.1 GCA_016280355.1 Lachnospiraceae bacterium
AGAGTGGGCAAGGCTCATAGTGCAGTGGGCATTATCGACATACGGGAAGGATGCAGCGAAGATGAATACTTATATTGAAGCTGCAGAGGAACTGTACATAAGAGCGATCGGGGATGCATGGGAAGCAGACGGTGCACCGGGGCTTTGCTATACGACAGACTGGAACGGAAGGCCTGTGGTGCATGACCGCATGCACTGGACTCTCGCCGAAGCCATCAACACATCCGCAGTACTGTATCATATGACAGGAAAGAGCAGGTATGCGGAAGATTACGGGAGATACATGGAGTATCTTGATGAGTACGTGGTCGATCACGTGAACGGCTCATGGTATCACCAGATGGACAGGAACAATCACGTGAAGGGGACTGTCTGGCCCGGAAAATCGGATCTGTATCACGCCGTACAGGCAACGCTTATACCATATAACGAAGATGCGGGGATATCGATAGCGGTATCTTTGAAATAGATGAAAAAAGCTCTTGACATATGAGAATATAGGGGGTATAAATATAAACATAGTAATCCTACTTACAAAGTATGAAATAAGGAGATAAAACTATGAAACGATGTCGGAGCAGAGAGCATACAGATTGAAAGACAGTGTTTAGATAATGACCATTGAATGAAAAGGGGGAAAAGACCATGAGTGATTATAGATTTGAGACATTACAGCTTCACGTAGGACAGGAACAGCCGGATCCGGCAACGGACGCAAGAGCAGTACCTATCTACCAGACCACATCCTATGTATTCCGCAACAGCCAGCATGCGGCTGACAGATTCGGACTCGCCGATGCAGGCAATATATACGGAAGACTGACAAACTCCACACAGGATGTACTCGAGAAAAGAGTAGCCGCACTGGAGGGCGGAAGCGCAGCTCTTGCAGTGGCATCGGGTGCTGCAGCCATCACATATACGATACAGGCACTTGCAGCCAACGGCGGACATATTGTTGCACAGAAGACTATCTATGGCGGCACATACAATCTGCTGGAGCACACCCTGCCGCAGTACGGGATCAGGACCACCTTCGTGGATGCACATGATCTGAAGGAAGTAGAGGGTGCGATAGAGGATGATACAAGAGCCATCTATCTTGAGACACTCGGTAATCCCAACAGCGATATCCCGGACATAGATGCCATAGCAGAGATAGCCCATAAGCATGGCCTTCCTCTGGTGATAGACAATACCTTCGGTACACCTTATCTGATCCGTCCCATAGAGCACGGTGCAGACATAGTGGTACATTCGGCTACGAAATTCATCGGAGGCCATGGCACATCTCTCGGCGGTATCATCGTTGAATCAGGCAAATTTGACTGGAAGGCAAGCGGGAAGTATCCGGGCATCGCGGATCCCAATCCGAGCTATCACGGAGTGTCCTTCTATGATGCAGTAGGACCGGCAGCGTTTGTAACGTTTATCCGCGCCATACTCCTGAGAGATACAGGTGCGGCAATATCGCCTTTCAATGCTTTCCTTCTCCTTCAGGGAGTAGAGACGCTGTCACTCAGACTGGAGAGACATGCCGAAAACACAAAAAAAGTAGTGGAATACCTGAGCAAGCATCCCAAGGTGGAGCATGTAAGCCATCCTTCTCTGTCCGATCATCCGGATCATGCTCTCTATGAAAAGTATTTCCCCAACGGCGGAGCGTCTATCTTTACATTTGAGATCAAGGGTGGCAAGGATGAGGCATGGAGATTCATAGATAATCTTGAGATATTCTCGCTGCTTGCAAATGTGGCGGATGTGAAGAGCCTTGTGATACATCCCGCATCGACAACTCATTCACAGCTGTCTGATGAGGAACTCAAGGATCAGGGCATAGGACAGAACACGATAAGGCTTTCCATAGGTACCGAGCATATCGATGACATCATTGCAGATCTGGAAAAGGGCTTTGCAGCAGTCTGAGTATCAGCGGAAGCTTCGATCATATTGTGAGGAGGAAACATGAAGGAAGTATATGATTTTCTGAAAAGCGCGCAGACGTATTATCTTGCAACTGTAGAGGGCGATCAGCCCAGGGTACGTCCTTTCGGGACAGTGGATATATTTGAAGACAGACTGTATATCCAGACCGGCAAGGTGAAGGATGTATCAAAGCAGATACAGGCAAACCCGAAAGTGGAGCTGTGTGCATTCAAAGACGGTAAGTGGCTGAGAGTGGCCGGAAAACTCGTGCGCGATGACAAGAGAGAGGCAAAGGTACATATGCTGGATGCCTATCCCACTCTGCAGGGTATGTATTCTCCGGATGATGACAATACGGAGGTACTCTACTTTGAGAACGCCACGGCAACATTCTCTTCTTTTACGGAAGAACCAAGGACCGTTAAGTTCTGAGGCTGACGACTGATCTGCGGAGTACTCTGAAATGGCCTACAGGATAGCGGTGGCATCATCGGACGGGATAAGTATTGACCTGCATTTCGGAGAGGCAGACCACTTCCTCATTTATGAAGTGGAAGGCACGGAATATGGATTGACAGAGGATCGCCGGTATGTGCCGGAAGATCATACGGACCCAGCATCCACATCCGGACATCGTCAGGAGGGTGGCGGATGTACGGGAGGAGGCGGCTGTCATGGAGCATACCATGAAGCAAGGATATCGTCGGTATCCGACTGCAGATGTATCATATGCAGGAAGATAGGAGGCGATATGCAGAAGGCTCTCGAAAGAAAAGGGATATCATCATATGATGTGGACTGCAGCGTGGAAGAGGCGTTGCAAAAGATAGTCTCATATATATACAGAACAGATAATCATATATCGCTGAAGGATATTCATATCAGGAAACAGTAAATGATAAAGAGCGGAATGACACCGTACCGGAAGGTGCGGTGTTATTTTTTATTTAAATTTTAATTTATAGTTGACAAATATGAATTATAGGAATAAACTACGATAAACGCAAAACATATAAATCATATTTAAATAGTAGGAAATACAAATAACAAAGGAGAACGATCGTGAAGGTAGCACAGGATCTGACAGAACTGATAGGGAAAACACCACTGCTGAAACCAAACAGACTGTTGAAAGTGTACGGAGTGGAGGCTGAGGTATACCTCAAGCTGGAATACTTCAATCCGGCAGGCTCGGTCAAGGACAGGCTTGCATATGCGATGGTAAAGGATGCCGAGGAAAAAGGGATACTTAAGCCCGGAGCTACCATCATCGAGCCTACCTCCGGCAATACCGGGGTCGGACTGGCTTTCATAGGTGCCATAAAGGGCTATACCGTGATACTTACAATGCCGGAGACCATGAGTGTGGAGAGACGTACGCTTGTGACTGCACTGGGAGCGCAGATAGTACTGACACCGGGAGCACAGGGTATGAACGGAGCGATCAGAAAGGCGGAAGCGCTCAATGCCCAGATAGAGGGAAGCGTGATACTGCAGCAGTTTGAGAATCCCGCAAATGCAGCCATACACGAGGCAACTACTGCCGAGGAGATCTGGGAGGATACCGAAGGAAAGGTGGATATCTTTGTGGCCGGAGCAGGAACAGGCGGTACAGTCACGGGTGTGGCACGCGGTCTTAAGAAGCATAAAGAAAGCGTATACGTGGCAGCGGTGGAGCCGTTTGAGTCACCGGTCCTGACGGGAGGCCCCTCGGGACCTCACAGGATACAGGGCATAGGACCTGGTTTCGTACCCAGGGTGATAGATGAAGATATCCTGGACGAGGTGATACAGATAAGGGGTGATGAGGCAATAGATACATCCAGGGCACTCGGTCTGAACGAAGGCCTCCTTGTCGGTATATCATCCGGAGCGGCAGCGTATGCAGCCATACAGCTCGCCAAGCGAAAGGAAAATAAGGGCAAGACGATAGTAGCTCTGCTTCCCGATACCGGAGAGAGGTATCTGTCAACGGATCTGTACAATTATTCGGCACTGCCTGTCAGAGCATAGGAGGATCATCATGGCTACAGCTACAAAAAAAGGAATAATAGAGCGTCCCAGAACGACCTGCGCACAGGGCGGGGCACTGGCGACAATAGGATCACTGCCGGACGTGGTCGCCATATCCCATGCGGCAGAAGGATGCGGGGGCAATCTGTCAGGGGCGATATCTTTTAATTCGGGAAATAACGGTGAGGGTTACTGCGGAGGATGGCAGATACCTACGAGCGCCATACGTGAGAAGAATGTCATCTTCGGCGGAGCGCAGAGACTCAGGGCAGAGATAGAGTCTGCGGAGGAGCTCATAGATGCAAAGCTCTTCGTAGTGGTTACCGGATGTATGACAGAGATAATAGGTGACGATGTAGAGGCAGTAGTGGATGAGTTCATCGATGCCCAGACACCGGTGGTGGCAGTAAATACTCCCAGCTTCGAAGGTGATGCATACACAGGGTATGAACTTGTACTGGAAGGCGTGTTCAATAAATATCTGGAGAGGTCCGATGAGAAGGATCCGAAGCTTGTAAATCTCTTCGGAGTGATACCTAATCTCGATCCGTTTTACAGAGGAGATCTGGAAGAGATCGCAAGGATATTGAGGAAGAGCGGACTTAAGGTCAATACGTTCTTTACACCGGATCAGACCTTTGAAAATATCCTGAGTGCAAATAAAGCGGCATTGAATATAGTGCTTTCTCCTGTATGGGGAGTGGATTTTGCGGCAAGGTTTGAGAAAAAGCACGGTACACCATACTGGGTGACGGATCTGCCGATAGGGGCGGTAGCCAGTGAGAGATTTCTTAAAGAACTGACACAGCACATAGAGGTGGATGCCGGAAGGATAGATGAAGTGATAAAGGAAGAGAGCGACAGATACTACGGATATTTCATACGTACACTGGATATCATAGTGAACGCACAGTTCTTCTACTACGCAGCTACAGTCACCAACTCATCTTATGCTGCACCGCTTGCGGGCTATCTGAAGCATGAACTTGGGTGGCAGACCGATGATGCATATGTGACCGATATCCTGGACAAAAAAAGACTTGAGAGACTGCAGGCTGCTTTTGATGAGGCACATACCGGAGCCGAGCTGATACTCGAGACGGATACCAAAAAGATAGCCTGGTCGCTGAGGAAACGTCACCCCAGAAATCAGGGTGAGAGGTATTTCGACCAGCATTCGCCGTTCTTTCTTGTAGGAAGCTCTCTTGAAAAATATGCGGCAGCTGATCAGGGAGCTCTCACACTGGCTCTCAGCTATCCCGTATACAACAGGATGATAACAGACAGAGGATACGCCGGATACAGCGGAGGTCTGAGACTTTTGGAAGATCTGATCAGTGTGCCGGTGGCAGGTAAATAAGATCACGCGGAGGGATACAAAAATGAGTGAAGTACTTGAAAACAAATATGTAAAAAATGATGTACCGCCTACACGTGATGAAAGGCTGGAGATATCGGATGCTTTCTCAGGACTCGGATGCGACTTCGTGAACTGCTCGAAGGACTGCTGTCTGAAAAAGATGGACAGGAATTTCTGGCAGGCATCCAGCTCATGCCAGATGGGGCTGTCCACCATCATGAGCAGTACGATAGAGAATTCAGTCATCATAATGCACGGACCCGTAGGCTGCGGACATCAGCTGCATATGCTTACAGCAAATACCAATGCAGGCAAGGCTGCAAGGGGACTGGATGTGAAGCCGGTGAACTGGCTTTCCACCAATCTCGGTACGACAGAGGTGGTGAACGGAGGAGAGAAGAGGCTGAAGGAAGCGATCGAGTATGCCGACAGAACATTCCGTCCTGAGATCATCTTTGTACTGTCTACCTGCGCGCCGAACATCATAGGAGACGATGTGGAGCAGATCGTACGCGACGAAGAGAAGATAGTCTCGGCACAGGTGGCTGCGATACACTGCCCCGGATTCAGATCGAGGATGGTATCCAGTGCATATGATGCTTTTTATCATTCGCTGATAAAGCATATCAAGTTTGAGCCTATACCGTATAAGGACTATATCCCGGTGAACCCTGCGGATGTGATGTCGGAGTTTGCTGCAGAAGGATACGAATACGGAAAGAAGCATACCGTAAATCTGATGACTCTGGAGTCTATAGGAGCACCGGACGAGAACGAGCTTGCAAGGCTTCTGACTGCTCTTGATCTAAATGTGAATGTGGTACCGGAATACAGCAATGCGGATAAGATAAGGTTCATATCCGAGAGCGCACTCAACGTGAGCATGTGCTGGATGCATGATGACTATCTTCTCAAATACATGAAGGATGAATATGATGTGCCTTATTACATGCAGATGCCTCTTGGTCTCAAAGCTACCAGAAAGTGGCTGACCGATATAGGAGAGCATTTCGGGATAAAGGAAAGAGCAGAAAGACTGGCAGACTATGAGGAAGCCCTTGTAAAGAAAGCAGTAGGACCGTTCCTTGAAAAGCTCAGGAATAAAAGGATACTTGTCACCGGAGGAAGCGTAAGGTCTGCGGTAGAGACTTCTCTTCTGAAGGATGATCTGGGCATGGATGTGATAGGCATAGTCGGTATGCTTTACGACAACAATGCGGAGGGAGTATTCGAAGACTTCGCGAGTGACTATCCGCAGATACCGGTAGTGATAAGCGATCAGCCGTATGAATACGTCAATCAGATAAAGAAACTTGATCCTGACATAGTACTGGAACACGCAAATTATCTGCAGGAGGGATCAAAATGCGGATATGTGACCATTCCGGAATTTGATGTTGGAGGGTCGTACTTCGGATACAGCGGAGTATTCAACGTGGCAAAGAAGATAGCATTCGCATTGGATAATTCGGAATACGTAAAGCATCTGGGGAAGCATGTGAGATTCCCTTACAAGAAGGATTGGTATGATAAGGATCCTTATCATTATATAAAGAAATAGGAGGAAATACTGATGAGAAAGGAACTGTTGAAGAAACTGCTGGCCGGATTGATGACCGTTGTACTTGTGCTTACCGCTGCAGGCTGTACGTCACAGGTAAGCAAGGATACAGACTCAAAGGATGCAGGCGAGGAAGCGTCCGACTGCTGCGAAGGTAAAGAAAAGGATGACTGCTGCGAGGAGTCCAGCGAGTCTCTTTGCTGCAAGGAGGATAAGTCTACAGGCGAGATAGAGAATAAGGGCACAGCGGACACAGACAATATAAATACGGAATTTGCTGCACTGGCATCGCTTTCACAAGAAGAGCTGGAAAAGAAGTTTGCAGATGAAGAAGGTGCAAAAAGAAAGCTGCATATAAGCTATGACGGAAGTCTCTGCCCCGCACCCATACCCATCGCACAGCTCAAGGGATTTTTCGAAGCAGAGGGGTTGGATACAGAGATAGTACTGGTGGAGAACCAGAGAGATGCATTGGCCTCGGGCAAGATTGATACGGCGCTCGGGATGCTGACCGACTGGCTTCCTTCCATACAGAACGGAGTGGATCTGAGATTTCCGCTGGCCCTTCATACGGGATGTACATCGGCAGCTGTACTGAAGGATTCAAGCATCACTAAGTTCGAAAAGGGACAGAAGGTAGGCGTGGTAGGACCGATAGGGGGAGTATTCCACAACATAGCTCTGAGATTCATAGCACATGATGGCTTCAAGACAGATGATTTCCAGTGGGTGAGTCTTGATGCAGGAACCATACTCAAGGCTCTGCAGGAAGGACAGGTGGATGTCATAGTGGCCCCGGATCAGATGATCCTCCAGTGGGAAGATGACGGACTTGTAAAGGAGATAAGATCACAGACCTTTGATGATGATTTCAAGGATGAGGCATGCTGTGCGATCGGCTTCCCCGGAGAATTCGTGGAGGAGAACCCCGTGACAGTGCTCAAGGTCACAAGAGCGATCTATAATGCGGCACTGTGGATACAGGAGAGTGAAGCTAACCGTAAAGAAGCAGCTGAACTGCTGAACGATGCGGGGTATGTCTCGGGTGATCCTGATTTCAATGCAAGAGTGCTTGGAAATCTGAGATACGGTCTTGACAATAACGACCTTGAAACCTCGCTGAGCCATATCGTAGATGAATTTGTAGATCTTGAGATACTCAACAAAGACACGGACAAGGAGGCTTTCAAGAAGCAGATATTGATAAAGTATGATCTGGATCTCTTGAAAGAATGAGGACATGAAAGACAGAAGCGATCATATAAATCTGACAACCAAAGAACTGAATGAACTTGAGAGGGCGGACGAAAGCTTCGCCCTCAGGTTCAAAAAAAGAGTCATTGCCGCACTGCCAATAGTGGCAGCGGTGTTACATCTTTTGGAGTACAACTATTATCCCAACTACAGGCTCAATACCTGCACGGAGGTGTACAACCGTTTCATAGGCATACTGCTGATAGCATATGCAGCCGCATACATACTGTCGTTCTTCTCGGCAAAGGTATACGGATACATATATCACAAGGCGGCTTTCTATACCGTACTGATGCTGCTTCTGACGGCGTATGACTTTGCCACGCTCAAGACGGGCAAGCTGGCACTGCCTTATTTCCCATGGGTGGATTCGATACTGAATGCGATGATAGACGACAGGGAGAAGCTGTTTGACTGCGTGGTACATTCACTGGTGCTGCTCTTCAACGGATATTTCAAGGGCGTTGTAGCGGGTCTTATATGCGGTATAGGAGCTGGATGGTCCAGGAAGATAAGCTACTGGGTCTATCCGGTAGCCAAGGTGCTGGGCGCGATCCCTTCCACGACCTATATGCCGATAGTGGTGATGGTAGCGGCATCGCTCTTTCAGGGTGCAGCATTCATTATAGCTCTGGGCGTGTGGTTTCCGGTGACACTGACTTCGATGACAGGGGTCCAGGCCGTTAGAAAACACTATTATGAAGCGGCCGAGACACTCGGTACAAATAAAGCAGGCATACTATTCAGAGTAGCTATCCCTGCAGCCATGCCCAATATATTTGCAGGCCTGACACAGGGTATGAGCGTGGCCTGCCTGACACTTGTAGTAGCTGAAATGATGGGCGTGGAATCGGGACTTGGCTGGTATGTGAACTGGCAGAAGAGCTGGGCTGCATTTGCGAAGATGTACGGTGCTCTCATCATCATTTGTATCACCTTCATCATCACGAACGGGGTGTTGAACATTATCAAAAAAAGAGTACTCAGATGGCAGAAGGATTGAAGGATACAGGTGAATGGATATGTCTGATAACGGCAGGATAGAAATTGAAAAAGTAACAAAGATCTTCCGCAGGGAAGACGAAGATATAGAGACTCTCACGGCACTGGAAGATGTAAGCCTGAATATCAGGTCCGGAGAATTTGTTTCGATAGTGGGAGCCAGCGGATGTGGCAAATCAACACTGCTGCGCATCATAGCCGGACTTGAGACCCCGACCATAGGCGAGGTCAGAAAGGACGGAGAGACAATAAAAGGGACAGACGAGAAGAGGGGACTCGTATTTCAGGATCATTCGCTCTACCCGTGGCTGTCTGTATGGGACAATGTCACCTTCGGACTGAAATCTCTCGGAAGATACAAGGAGAAAAAAGAATACGCCGGGCAGCTTCTTGAGATGGTAGGACTGTCAGGGTTTAGCAAATCTTATCCGAGTCAGCTGTCGGGAGGCATGAGCCAGCGTATAGCACTTATCAGAGCCCTGGTCACGGAGCCGGATGTACTGCTGCTGGATGAGCCGCTGGGTGCGCTGGATGCCTTCACGAGGATGAATATACAGGATGTGCTGATAGATCTTTGGAAGGAAACAAAGAGTACCATGCTGCTCATCACGCATGACGTAGATGAGGCTATATACCTGTCACAGAGAGTGGTGGTCATGACACCGAGACCCGGCAGGATAGTCGATGAGTTTGATATCGAAATGAGCTACCCCAGAGAGCGCAGTCACAGCCAGTTCGTGGAATACAGGAACAAGATCTTAAAGAAGCTGAATTACGCTCATGAACAGAGCATAGGGTATTATATCTGAACCCTTGACAAGAAAAGAAAAAGTAACAACAGGAGGCACTACTATGGGAGAAATAAGACAAATAGCCATTTACGGTAAGGGCGGTATAGGAAAATCAACAACGACGCAGAACCTGACGGCCGGACTCGTGGAGCACGGTAAGAAGGTGATGGTGGTCGGATGCGATCCCAAGGCTGACTCTACAAGGCTTCTGCTCGGTGGTCTGGCACAGAAGACCGTGCTTGATACCATAAGGGAGTCGGGTGAGGATGTCGAGCTGGACAATATAATGAGAGAAGGCTTCGGAGGCACAAGATGCGTCGAGTCGGGAGGACCCGAACCGGGTGTCGGATGCGCGGGAAGAGGTATCATCACATCCATCAATATGCTGGAGAACCTCGGTGCATATACAGATGACCTTGATTTTGTCTTCTATGATGTGCTCGGCGATGTCGTCTGCGGAGGCTTCGCCATGCCGATAAGAGAAGGCAAGGCAAAGGAGATATACATTGTAGCCAGCGGTGAGATGATGGCTCTGTACGCTGCCAATAATATCTCAAAGGGTATACAGAAATACGCCCGAAGCGGAGGCGTGAGACTCGGAGGCATCATCTGCAACAGCAGAAACGTGGATCGTGAGCTGGATCTTCTGAGGGCATTCTCACAGGAGCTCGGTACAAAACTCCTGTACTTCGTACCCAGAGATAACGTGGTACAGAGAGCTGAGATAAACAGAAAGACAGTCATACAGTATGCACCTGATTCCAATCAGGCTCAGGAGTACAGAAACCTCGCGCAGGCTGTGATCGATAATCAGGACTTTACGATACCTACGCCAATGACGCAGGAAAGACTCGAAGAGATCCTGCTGGAGTACGGTATGCTCGACGCTTTGCAGGATGATTATAAGATCTGATGAGCAGCATGGAGTATCTCAAAAAAAATCATCCGTGCTTCGGAGGGTGCGCTTTCAATGCGGGACGCATACATCTGCCGGTAAGCCCCGGCTGCAACATCGCGTGCCGATTCTGCGACAGACAGGTCAATGAAGACGAAGAAAGACCGGGTGTAACAAGACGAGTGATAACACCTGATGAAGCTTCGACCTTTATGGACAGGGCACTGCAGCTCTGCCCCTCGATAAGAGTAGCAGGCATAGCGGGACCGGGTGACACTCTGGCAACCGATAATGCACTGATCACCTTCGCAAAGCTCAGGGAGAAATATCCGGATCTGCTTAAATGCATGAGTACCAACGGACTTCTCCTGTATGAAAAAGCAGATGAGGTCATAAAGGCCGGTATAGATACGCTGACTGTTACCGTGAACTCCGTGGATCCTGCTACAGAGGCAAAGCTCAACGACTATATCATATGGCACGGAGAGCGTATAGAAGGTGAAGAGGGTGCAAGGATACTCATAGAGAATCAGCTGAAGGGAATAAAAAAAGTCGCTGATGCAGGTATCACGGTAAAGGTCAACACGGTGCTGGTTCCCGGGATCAATGATGATCAGATATCCGATATCGCACGCACCGTCAGCGGGCTGGGAGCTGTGATGTATAATATCATCCCGATAATCCCTCAGGCCGGACTAAAGGATGTGCCAAAGCCGACTTTGGAGCAGATCGTTAAGGCCAGAAAAGATGCATCGGAGTATATACAGGTCTTCATGCACTGCCAGCACTGCAGGGCGGATGCGGTAGGAGTGCCGGGCATATCCGAGTACAGTGCGCAGGTATATCAGGGCAGGATAGGAGCGAGGGAGACTTTTTCACATGGATGATACACATGTTTACAGGATAGCGATAGCGTCATCCGACGGTGTCCATGTTGACACTCATTTCGGACATGCTTTTTCATTTATCATAGCCGATGTGAATGAAGTGACAGGAGAAGTGACCGAGATAGAAGAGAGGGATGTAAGTCCAGCATGTGAGGGTCACAGCTGCGGAGGCCATCAGGGCAGAAATATGACAGAGATAGCGGATATCCTGTCGGATACGAAATATGTCCTAATAGCGCGGATAGGCCCGCCGGCTGCCGCGGAGCTGGCTGCCAGAGGGATAGATACCTTTGAGGGAGTCGGAAGTATAGAGGAAAGGATAAAGGAACTCATAGGATTCAGGATACTGAACCGAGAGCTGGGAGCAATGCTTGGATAAGGAGAAAGATAATATGGAATGGGACGTTAGCTTTGAAACGAAGTGTCAGGGGATGGATCTTTCGATACAGGATCAGTATCATGCGATAAGCTTCCCGATATATCAGACGGCAACTTTTTCAAGGAGGTATCTTGGGGAACAGTCCGGTTTTGATTACACAAGACAGTCCAACCCTACAAGAAGCCAGCTGGAGAGCGTAGTGGCATCGCTCGAGAACGCACATAATGCCATAGCATTTGCAAGCGGCATGGCTGCAGTAACCGCAGTCATGTCTCTTTTTGACCCCGGGGACAATATCATAGTGGATATCGATCTGTACGGTGGATCAGTCAGGCTCTTTGATACCGTTTGTAAAAGATACGGCGTAGAGTTCCGTACGGCAGACTGCAGCAGTGAGGATATCACGGGATATATTGATGACAGGACAAAAGCCGTATATCTTGAGACACCTACCAATCCCATGATGCATGTGACGGATATAGCAAAGACGGCAGAGCTTTTGAAAAGCAGGGGTATACTGCTGATAGTGGACAATACTTTTCTTTCTCCGTATCTGCAGAATCCTCTCGATCTGGGGGCCGACATCGTAGTCCACAGCGGGACGAAATACATCGGAGGGCACCACGATACCATAGGAGGCTTCGTGGTACTTAATGATGAAGAGACAGCGGAGAAGATAAGACTGATACTTACGACTACAGGTGCCGGACTGCCGCCCTTTGACAGCTGGCTGATACTGCGGGGGATACGTACGCTTGCCGTCAGGATGGACAGGGCAGAGAGTAATGCCCGTATCATTGCAGAACATCTTACACATTCGGAGCATGTTACCAAGGTGATCTATCCGGGACTTCCCGAACACAGGGGGCATGATATAATGAAGAAGCAAGCGAGAGGCTTCGGTGCCATGATAACCTTTGAGGTGGAATCAAAGGAGTTTGCAAAAGAGGTACTCAATAATGTGGAGCTCTTTTATTTTGCCGAAAGCCTGGGAGGGACGGAGACGCTTATAACCTATCCGATCACCCAGACACACGCAGCCGTACCAAAAGAACTGCTGGAGCGTAACGGGATAAACGACAGGCTTTTAAGACTTTCTGTAGGCATAGAGGGAGCAGATGACCTTATCGCTGAAATAGACAGGGTCTTCGATATAGCTTCGAAAGGAAAATAAAATGTTTGATTTCGACAAAGTATATGACAGGCGGGGCACGAACTCATTAAAGTGGGACTGTGCAAAGGACAGACATCACAGTGAGGATGAGCTGCCGCTTTGGGTCGCGGATATGGACTTTAAGGCGCCGGAACCCATAATAAAGGCTGTGCATGATGTGACGGACAAGGGCTTCTTCGGATATACCGTGGATATGCATGATGACAGGAAGATCGTATGCGACTGGCTTGAGAGAAGACACGGATATGCATATGATCCCGAGGATATAATATTCACACCGGGAGTCGTGTACGCCCTGACTCAGGCTGTGATCGCTCTGACGGAGCCGGGTGATGCGGTCATGATATCGGAACCTGTGTACTATCCGTTCGGGGCACTGGTGAACGATACGAAAAGGAAGCTCGTTCGGAATGTGCTGCAGCCGGATGATGACGGAAGGTATAGCATAGACTTCGATGCCTTTGAAAAGCAGATAACGGAGAATGATGTAAAGGTATATATCCTCTGCTCTCCCCACAATCCTGTCGGACGAGTGTGGGGTAAAGAAGAACTTAAAAAGGTAGGAGATATATGTCTTGCGCACGGAGTGCTTGTCTTCTCAGATGAGATACATGCGGACTTTGTATATGAAGAAAACAGACATATACCGTTCGCTTCGATATCACCGGAATTTGAAGCGGGATCCCTCACCTTCACATCGCCGTCAAAGACGTTTAATATAGCAGGACTTCAGATAGCCGAGATCCTGGCGCATGATGAGAAGAAAAGAAATGCGGTAAGGCGTGCCGTGAATGCTACAGGATATATCGAAGTGCCTGTAACGGGACTTGCAGCATTGAGGGCAGCCTATACCGAATGTGACGAATGGGTGGATGAACTTGTGTCGTATATTTACGACAACATCATCTATATGGAAAAATATCTGTCCGATAAGATTCCCATATTAAAAATGACACATCCTGAGGGGACCTATCTGCCCTGGGTGGACTGCAGGGCACTCGGACTTGATAAGCGTGGCCTTGAGGAGCTTATCAGGAATAAGGCAAAGCTCTGGCTCGATGCGGGATATATATTCGGAGAGTCAGGTACGGGATGGCAGAGATTCAATGCGGCCTGCCCGAGAAGCATACTTGAGGATGCCATGTTAAGACTTGATCAGGCACTGAACGGATAAAGCAGAGCACTATGATAAAGAGATAGACAGTGCATTTAAAATGTGATTAAATACTATCGTTTCGATAACATCATCCGTTTAGACAGGAGTGGCACATGAGCGAGCTTGATGAATACAGAGGAAAGATAGCAGATATCGATGCCAGGATGGCAGAGCTCTTTGAAGAGCGTATGGATATGAGCCGTAAGGTAGCCGAGTACAAACAGGCCAACGGACTGTCCGTAAAGGATGCGGGAAGAGAAGATGCACTGATATCCAAAAACAAGGATCTGATCAAAAGCGACGAGATACGTCAATATTATGTAAACTTCATCAGATCTACGCTTGATATATCCTGTGACTATCAGGAAATGCTGATGAGCGGCATGAAGATAGCTTACGGCGGAGAAGAGGGAGCATACGCACATATAGCTGCAAGACACATGTTCCCGAAAGCAAGATACGTATCAAAGACAGATCATACAGATGCCTACAGAAGTGTGGAAAACGGTGAGTGCGATCTGGCAGTGCTTCCGATAGAAAACAGCATAGCAGGAGAGGTAGGCATCGTAATGGACCTGATGTATCAGGGTACTCTCCACATCAACCAGGTTTATGATTTTCCCATCGGACATCAGCTGCTCGGGATAAAGGGCAGCAGCAGGAAGGATATCAAAAAGGTCATAAGCCATCCCCAGGCTATAGCACAGTGCAGCGGTTATCTTAAGAAGATGGGGTTTGAGGTCGAGACTGCTTCAAGCACATCCGCAGCTGCGAAGAATGTGATATCAATGAATGATCCCTCCATAGGTGCCGTGGCATCTGAGGAGGCGGCAGAGATATTCGGGATGGATATCCTTGACAGAGATGTACAGAATCAGGGCATCAACACCACAAGGTTTGCGGCATTCTCACGCAGCCTGAATGCGCCTGCAGCAGGAGCAGGGCATGGAGATGAGAATTTCATCATGGTGTTTACTGTAAAGAATGAAGCGGGAGCTCTGGCTTCCACTTTGAACATCATAGGAGCACACGGCTACAACATGAGAAACCTGAAGAGCAGACCTTTAAAGAGCCTGCCGTGGAATTATTATTTCTATGTGGAAGCCGAGGGTGATATCAATTCGCAGAACGGTAAGGATATGCTCCGGGAGCTCTCCGTACTGTGTGCCGACTTAAAGCTCGTCGGAGTATATCACTAAAAAATCATTGACAAATAAAAAAGAACCGGGTAATAATAAATCAAATTCAATAGCTTAAACCGATGAAGCGGAAGAAAAAGCATTTTAGCGCCGGAGATCATTCTTCAAAGAGAGTCCGGGACGGTGGGAGCCGGATGGTAAGCGGAATGCGTGGATTACAGATCCTTATATGGGCCGCTGAGGGCATGGGGAAATGGAGAGATCCTTCAAAGTATCCGTGACGTGGGGCATACGTCAGTTGCCGGGGATATAAGACCAAAGCCGAAAGGCGATACCGTCCGTATCCGGTGAAGTGCCCGGGAGACCGGGAATCAGGGTGGCACCGCGGGTGAGAAGATTATGACCCGTCCTTGAAGGATATTACAGTCCTGCAAGGACGGGTTTTGTATTACCGCGATCCTTGTGGGGAAGGTTCTTCGTAAGAAAAGGAGGAAGACACAATGATCAGAGAAGCAATCGTAAAGGTAGCAAACAAGGAAAACCTCACCTATGAGGAGGCACGGAATGTGATGGATGAGATCATGTCCGATCAGGCATCACAGATCCAGATGGCATCTTATCTTACCGCCCTGTCCATGAAGGGAGAGACGATCGATGAGATCACGGCTTCTGCCGAGGGTATGAGAGCGGCAGGCACGAGACTTCTGCATGATATGGAAGTACTTGAGATAGTGGGTACGGGAGGCGACAGATCAAACTCCTTCAATATCTCAACAACGGCATCGCTTATCATAGCTTCAGGCGGTGTGCCCGTTGCAAAGCACGGCAACCGCGCGGCTTCGTCAAAGTCCGGAGCGGCTGACTGCTTCGAACAGCTGGGTGTAAAGATAGACCTTTCACCCGAGGATAATAAGAAGGTGCTGGAGGAGACAGGGATCTGCTTCCTCTTCGCTCAGAAATATCATCCTGCCATGCGCTTCGTCGCACCGGTAAGGAAGGAACTCGGTATACGTACGATCTTCAATATACTTGGCCCTCTGACAAATCCGGCAGGTGCTACGATGCAGGTAATGGGCGTCTATGATGAGGCACTGATAAGACCGCTTGCGGAAGTGATACAAAGACTCGGTGTGCACAGTGCTCTGGTCGTCTTCGGAAGAGATCCGCTTGACGAG
>JAEEGO010000246.1 GCA_016280355.1 Lachnospiraceae bacterium
GACGGAAGCACTGCAGTAGCCGTCGCCGTGCTGTCAATTTCCGATCCCACTGAGGATGAATCCTATGCGGATATTGCCCGGGCGCTGGCAACCGACTACAACAACATTTTTGTGGTGGATCTTGACAGCGGAGAATACACGGAATACATTTCTTCTGTCGGCGCGGATGAACTGTCGAAGAGGCGCAACGGGACGGACTTCTTCGGATCTATCAGTAAGGAAGCCGCCCAACGGGTTTATAAGGAGGATCAACAGCTGTTTCTAAATCGCTGTACAAAAGAAAACATCCTGCGTGAACTGGACAGGCAGGGCGCATTCACGACCACCTATCGTCTGATGGACACAGGAACGCCGGTATATAACAATATGAAGATCACGCGCCTTCAGAGAGGGAACCGGATCATCATCGGCATCAGTACCGTTGATGCCCAGATGAAGCTGAGAGAGCAGCTTCAGAAGGCAAGGGAAGAGCGTGCTTCGCTCGCAAAGATAATGGCAATCAGTGAGGACTATCTGTCCCTCTATGCGATCCATACCGATACAGGACGCTATATCGAATACACGTCTTCCGATGAATATGAAGCATTCGGTTTTGCAAAGGAGGGGGAGGATTTCTTTCTCCAGGGCGTGCTGGACGGGAAAAAAGTCGTATGTCCCGAAGATCTTCCAAAATATCTGGAAGGGTTTACAAGGGAAAATGTCCTGCGTGAAATCCAGGAAAACGGTGCTTTCAAGCTGCATTACCGTCTTATGCTTGAAAGAGGCCCTCATCCGGTCACGCTGAAGATCGTAGCCTTCAATGAAGGCAGGGAAGAGCAGCTGTTAGCCAGCGTCAGGGCATGGCAGATCAGAAAATAGCATATTAATGATCAGTCTCGTTATCGATCTGCCCCCTCATCTCACGCAGCGTATCAACGAGGGTATTGGTATCATTAAGCGCCTGGCCTATCTCATCGCCCCTGTCAAGATACTTGTCGGTTTTTACATATTCGTTTTTTGTCAGGTGCCTGATACTGCTGTTCATAAAAGAAAACAGACAAGTGAGGTAGGATTATGATATCATATAGGATATTGATTTTATGCATGTTCTTTGTCCTAAGGATGGTGACCAAATACTACGTCCGTTAGGGGCAAACATAGATTATTTTAATCAGAGCAGAAGGGAGTTAGGCATAATGAAAAAAAGCACTGTTATTTACGGTAATATCTATACCGTTGACAAGACAAATCCCAGGGCTTCGGCGCTTGCGATAAAAGACGGCAGGTTCGTCTATGTGGGCGACGAAGAGGGTGTGAAGGAATATATTGACAAAGACACTGAGGAGATAAGATATGATAAGGGTATCATCCTTCCGGGATTCGGAGAGGGACACGGTCATATCGCGCCCGGAGGAACGGAAGCTCTTTTCTTTGTACACATGAATCCCATGGGTACCCTGAAGGAACATCTCGCCGCGGTAAAGGAGTTCATTGAGAAGCACCCGGAGCTGGATGTTATTCAGGGCGCGGGCTTCATACCCACGCCGGATATGGGACCAAACGGTCCCACTGCGGATCTGCTTGACGGCATGACCGACAAACCGATCGTCCTTGCGGATATAGGCCACCATTCGTATTGGGTGAATCATGCTGCAATGGAGCGTCTGGGGATTGATAAGAACACGCCGGATATAAGCGATGGCATAATTACCCGTGATGATGAGGGCAATCCCACCGGTTATTTCCGTGAAGGCGCTATGGATCTTTTAAAAGAGCTTACCGTGTTCTCGGTAGAGCAGTATAAGGAGGGATTCCTTCACTATCAGGAAGAGTATCTGGCTAACGGAGAGACCCTGATCCTGGATCCCATAATCAACTGGGATACTACAGACAATGCCGCGCTTGCCTGCCATGAGCTTGATATGGAGGGGAAGCTTCATATGCATGTCTATGCTGCTTATCAGGTATTTCAGGCGGCAGGCCATGATACGATGGCGGAGATAGAGCATGCGGCAGAGCTTCGAGAGAAGACCAAAGGGCGAATGTTTGAGCTTACCAATATCAAGATACAGATAGACGGCACGATGCCGGGTACACCTTCGACGGCATATATGAAAGAGCCTTATACCGACCCATGGTCAGTCGAGCATCAGCATCATGGACAGCTCCGTTTTGATATGGATACACTTATTAAAATATATAAAAAGTCCCACGAGCTTGGCTTCACCGTACATGCTCATGCTATAGGAGACGGAGCGCTTAGCATGGCGCTTGATGCCATAGAGAAGGCATTGGAGCAGACAGGCCCTCACGATTACAGGGATGCAGTCACGCATCTACAGGTGGTGGACAGGGCGGATATTCCCCGTATGGCCAGGCTTAATGTCATAGCCTCTACAGATCCTCACTGGTTTGATATGGAGCCGGATTATTTTAATATGATAGCTGCCGTTCTTGGGGAGGAACGTGCGGAAAACCAGCTTCCGATGAAGGCTTTCTTTGATGCGGGAGTTGTAGTGACTTCTGCCAGTGATTATCCCGTTACCAACCCTGCATATCCGTTGATCGGTATGCAGAAGGGAGTGATCCGCCAGATCCCCGGCCGTCCGGATACACTGCATAACGCTGACGAGCGCGTTACTATAGAGCAGATGATAGAAGCGACCACAATAAATGAAGCGTATCAGCTGCTCTGCGATGACAGGCTCGGAAGTATCACAGCCGGCAAAGAAGCAGATCTCGTGGTGCTTGGTGATGACATCACAAAGTGCGATCCGGAGCATATACAGGATGCGCCCGTGCTTAAAACCATGGTGGGTGGAGAATGGGTCTACACCGACAAGCAAGCTGAAGATGTGCTGAAATGAATGAAAAAGAGGCTGATAAAGATAAGGAGTAGCTATGAAGGCAGATAAGATTATCAGGAATGCAAAAATCTTCACATCAAACAGAGCGATGCCGCAGGCAGCAGCTCTTGCAGTGAAGGACGGCAGGTTCGTCTATGTGGGCGATGAAGCCGGTCTTTCGGATTATGAGGGTGAGGTGACGGATCTTAGCGGAAAATTCATAATGCCGGGGATCATCGACAGCCATGTTCATGTTACCATGCCCGTCGGTTTTGAGTATAAGGATATGGGCGAGTATATTATTTGTGACAGCAAAAAGGAAGCCCTTGGCTTTATAGCTGATCATATTAAGAACAATCCGGGAAGAGAGCGCTACAATTTCCTTCTGGAGCGTGTTTTTCTGCATGGTGAAGAGATCACAAAGGAAGATCTTGATGCTGTCTGCGCTGACAGCGAGATCATGATACTGGAGGGCGAGGCACACAGCATTTGGGCGAACTCCAGGCTTCTTGAGCGTCACGGCATTACGGATGATATCATTGATCCCGTACCGGGGCTTAGCTACTATGTGCGTAAGGATGGGCATGTGACAGGGAATATATTCGAAGCGGCTGCGGAAACCCGCTTCCTGATCGATGGTGCGGAAAAACTGACAGATGAGCAGATCGATGCCGCCTTGAAACGCTGGATAGAGTATTCCGTAAATGCAGGGGTTGTGGGTGTCTTTGATGCCGGTATTCCGGAGTGTAATGATTTTCATGAGAGAGTCTACAAACGACTGAAAAAAATGGATGAGGAAGGAAAGCTCCCTGTTTATATTGACGGCTGCTATGTGATCACACAGCCCCGCCAGGTGCCGGAGGCGCTAAAGATCCTTAAGCGCTTTAACAGTGAATTTAATACGGAGCACCTTAAGGTTCATACCTTAAAGATTTTCAATGACGGTACATTAAAGATTGAAACTGCAGCACTGGTGACACCTTATGAGGACACCGGGGATAAGGGGACGGCAGCCTTTGATAAAGACCAGATAGCAGAGCTTCTTAAGCAGCTTAATGAAGCCGGACTTGATCTGCATCTGCATACTGTTGGTGAAGGGGCTTCCCGCAATGTGCTTGACGGAGTGGAGCTTGCTAAGCAGGAGCTTGGTGATAAGTATCACGTGAAGGTCACCTGCGCACATCTGGAGATTCAGGATGACGCGGATATTGACCGTTTCGCAAAGTTAGGTGTTAACGCCAATTATACGCCCTGGTGGCATGCGGGAAACATGGGCGGAGATCCTTATAAGACATGGTGTAAGCTGCTTGGCGAGGAGCGTGCGGGTAAGATGTACCGCTGTAAGTCGGTCTGGAAGACCGGTGCCAATGTTACATGGTCCAGCGACGATATCCACTATGGTGATTTTAACAACTGGAGTCCATACCTTGGCATGGAGGTCGGCATGACAAGGTGGATAAACGAGAAGACCAGAGCCGCCGAAACAGATTGGACCGTCAGAGCAAATCCTTCCGCCGATGAGCAAATGAGTATAGAAGAAATGATACTCGGATATACGATAAACGGAGCAAAGCAGCTTGGTATAGAAGACAGAAAGGGCTCTATTGAAAAGGGTAAGGATGCTGATTTCCTTATTTTTGATACTGACCTGCTTACTGCCAAGCATGAGGGCTTCAGCTATAACAAACCGACGGATGTGTATTTTGCGGGAAAGAAAGTAAATTAACAATAA
>JAEEGO010000247.1 GCA_016280355.1 Lachnospiraceae bacterium
AAAGGGGTCTCTTTTGAATTCATGTGCATCGGTACCGCAGACTCCGCATCCCTCCACACGTACGAGGATGTCGTCATCACCAAGAGGAGGGATAGGATACTCCTTTACCTCGAATCTCTCTTTGTCTACCAGTACAGCCACATGTGCCGTCTTGGGTATCTGTCCGCCTGCGGTGCTGCCTGTGCCGGCATAGGGCGCAGCCTGCGCTGACGAGCCACCCATCTCATTCAGGATCTGTCTTACGATCTTCTCGACATCCTGTTCATTTACTGCCATTTTCTTCCTCCTGTCACTTACTGATATGCGCTACACTACGGCTTACTTATCTGATGCAGAGAGCGTCGCTCATCACGCAGCGGCGTCTCTTGGTGAAGGTCGACGCGCTGGTGAGCCCCTCGCCTGTACGGGATGCGATCGTGAAAGTAGGGAATCCCTCTCCCCCGAAGCCGAGTGCCGCATAGCTGGGTCCGTTCTTGACCAGGATCGCCGTGTCCAGCTCTCTCGCATACTCCGTAATATGGTCCACGTTCTTCGAGTGTATATGTGCGGAGTGACGGTTGCCGTGCTCCAGCCACTTGGCTGTCTCCACACCCTCTTTGAAGTCCTTTACCCTGACCACGCCGAGTATCGGCATCATCAGCTCCTTGCTGATCAGCGGATGCTCCTTGGGTCCTTCGAATGTGATGCATCTGATGTCTGCTCCCACAGTCACTCCTGCCATGGCAAGAAGTGTCCTGGCGTCGCGTCCCACACAGTCTCTGTTGAGTGCTCCTTTGGAGTCCAATACAGTGGACACGAGTCTGTCCTGTACGGTCTTGTCCGCCAGATAGCATCCGTTCTCGGATATCATATAGTTCATCAGCTCATCACAGATGCTGTCCTCTGCCACTATCTCCTTTTCTGCGATGCAGGGGAGATTGTTGTCGAAGGTGCATCCGTTCACTATGTCTCTTGCAGCCTTCCTCACATCGGCGGTAGCATCCACGAATGCGGGAGGGTTGCCTGCTCCTGCTCCTATGGCTCTCTTTCCCGAAGAAAGCACCGCAGTCACTACTCCCGGACCTCCCGTAGCACACAGCAGAGGTATCTTGGGATGCTTCATCATGATATCGCTGGTCTCCAGCGTGGGCTTCTCCACGGTCACCGCTATGTTGTCCGGGCCGCCGCCCTCCAGCGAGGCCTCGTTCATCAGGTTGATAGCGAATATCGATGTCCTGATAGCCTTGGGATGAGGGTTGAATACTACCGTATTGCCGGCAGCGAACATTCCTATGGTGTTGCAGACTACGGTCTCGGAAGGGTTGGTGGTGGGGGTGATGGATCCTATGACTCCGAAAGGTCCCATTTCCACCAGTGTCAGTCCTCTGTCTCCGGACCATGCCGTAGTCGTGATATCCTCCGTACCCGGAGTCTTGTCGGCCACCAGACGGTGCTTCAGTATCTTGTCGCCCACATTTCCCATCTTCGTCTCGGACACGCCCATGTTCGCCAGCATCTCGGCGTTGTCCCTTGTCTTCTGTCTCATGATGGCTATGATCTTCTCTCTCTGATCCAGCGTCATGACCCTGACTTTTTTCTGTGCTTCGTAGGCAGCCTCTATGGCGGTGTTCATATCAGCGAATATCCCGTGCTGACCGGCAGGTGCGCTGTCCAGCTCCACCGATGCCATCACCTTCTGTACTACCTGGCGCACATAGCTTTCATCCAATGCCATTGCCATCTGTCCTTTCTTATTTGCCGAGAGATTCCAGCACCTTGCGGGTGATCTCTGCGACCACATCCTGCGATACGCTGCCGGCAGCCGTCGACGTGCCGGTCCCGCACGATCCGCAGTTGTGGCAGTTTGCGGTTCCCTTGTTGAGGCATATGTCTGCGGGATGTCTTCCGGGCAGTCCCATCTGTCTCCTTATCTCATAGAGCTTCTGTACGTTCTTCTCGTCGAATTCCTTCGGTCCGCCCAGCTGCCTTGACTTGTAGAGCAGCTCAGCATAGAACTCCACCGACTCCATCTTGTAGTATGCCGTCATCAGATCCTGTCCCCACGTCAGTGCTCCGTGGCTCTCCAGGAGTACCTGATCGAAATGCTCGAGATACGGCTCCACAGCATCCGGTATCTCCATCGTGGAAGGTGTGCCGTAAGGTGCTATCGGTACGCACCCGAGAGATATGACTGCCTCAGGCATGATAGGCTGAGTCAGAGGTATACCTGCTATGGCAAAGGCCGTAGCGAAGGTCGGATGAGCATGGACCACCGAGCCGACATCCGGTCTCTTCTGGTATACGCGCATATGCATCTTGATCTCGGAAGAAGGACGGAAGCCCTTGTTGGCCTGCAGCACCTTACCCTCCTTATCCACCTTGCATATGAACTCCGGTGTCATGAAGCCCTTGGAAACGCCTGTGGGCGTGCAAAGGAACTCATTGTCGTTAAGCTTCACGGAGATGTTTCCGTCGTTTGCGGCCACCATATTTCGGTCGTAGATACGCTTACCGATCTCGCAGATCTGTTTCTTGATCTCATACTCATTCTGTGCCATTTTGACTCTCCTTATGTGTGTTTTGTTTGAAAATCCACCCTTACTTTTACGAT
>JAEEGO010000248.1 GCA_016280355.1 Lachnospiraceae bacterium
CACTCATTCCATATGTACGCTTGAGTTTGAAGATCACAGACCGCTCTACAACTGGGTGGTAGAGAATGTGGGCTTCGATATGCCTCCGAGACAGATCGAGTTTGCAAAGCTTTACCTTAATAATGTAGTGACGGGAAAAAGATATATAAAGAAGCTCGTGGAGAACGGGACCGTGGACGGCTGGGATGATCCGAGGCTCGTATCCATAGCGGGACTCAGAAGGAGAGGATATACGCCTGATGCTCTCAGGATGTTCGTGGAGCTGTCGGGTGTATCCAAGGCAAACTCCACTGCAGAGATGCCTATGCTCGAGTACTGTGTCAGAGAGGATCTCAAGCTTAAGGATAAGAGGATCATGGCAATACTGGATCCGGTGAAGCTTGTAATAGATAACTATCCCGAGGGTCAGACGGAGATCGTAAAGGGTGTGAACAATCCTGATAACCCTGAGCTTGGAGAAAGGGATATCCCATTCGGAAGAGAACTCTATATAGAAAGAGAAGACTTCATGATAGAGCCTCCGAAGAAGTATTTCAGACTCTTCCCGGGTAATGAGGTCCGTCTGATGAATGCGTATTTCGTGAAGTGCGTAAGCTATGAGACCGATGATCAGGGCAGGGTCACTGTCGTACACTGCACCTATGATCCCGAGACAAAGCAGGGCACTGATAAGGAAATGCCGAGGAAGGTAAAGGGCACCATACACTGGGTGAAGGCTGACAGTGCGGTGAAGTTTACAGCCCGTCTGTATGAGAATATTGTGGATGAGGAAAAAGGGGTATATGATGATAACGGTGACGTTAATGTCAATCCGAATTCACTGGTGATAAAAGAGGAGTGCTATGCGGAGCCCGAGCTTGCCGGAGCCAAGGCATATGACTCTTTCCAGTTTGTAAGGAACGGCTTCTTCTGTGTGGATGCCAAGGATTCGACGGATGATGCGATAGTGATGAACAGAGTCGTATCGCTCAAGTCCTCCTTCAAGCTGCCGCAGAGCTGATCATTAAGGAAGGTTATTTGGAGGTAACAAATGGGGATTTTATCCGGACTCAAGAACTTTGGAGTAGACCTGCAGAAGGACGATCTGTTCGCTGACAACAAGACGGACAGTGCTGCGGAAGCAGCAGCTGCAGAGGCAAAGGCGGCAGCCGAGGCAGCAGCAAAGAAAGCAGCCGAGGCAAAGAATAAACAGATAGATGAGGCAGAATATCTGCTTGCAAAATCATACACCTGTCCCGTATGTGACGGAGCTTTCAAGTCACTGACGGTGAAGGCAAACAGAGCAAGAAGGGTAGACAGCGATCTGGATCTCAGACCTATATATGATCCGATAGATATGCTGAAGTATCAGATAGTGTCCTGTCCGGAGTGCGGTTACTCGGGATTTGCGAGGAACTTCCCCTATGTCACAGCCAACCAGAAGAAGGCGGTGAGAGAGAAGATAGCTTCCAACTTCAATCCTGATCCTTCAAAAGAGGGTCATACGAAGCACACTTATGAAGAAGCTCTTGAGAGATATCAGATGGCACTTGCTACTGATATGGTAATGGGTGCGAAGGCATCCGAAAAAGCGGATCTTTGCCTGATGATGGCATGGGTGGTAAGAGGCCAGAGACAGACTCTCGACAAGAATGATCCGGAATACGGCAATAAGCTGGAGGAATGCAGGTCGGCCGAGAAGGAGCTGCTGAAGAATGCTCTGGACGGATTCATACAGGCAAGACAGACAGAGGGATATCCCATGTGCGGCAATATGGATCAGCATACAGTCGACTATATCATCGCCGCTCTTTATTACAAGTCCAAGGAATTTGACAAGTCTCTGAAAATGCTTCCGGAGATCCTCGTGTCAAACAGTGCGGGAAAGGCCATCAAGGATAAGGCCAGGGTACTGAAGGACAAGATATTGGCCATCAAGCAGTCAGGCCAGATACCCGAGGAGATGGAAGATTAAACTTAACAGTGAACAGGAAATGTAAAAGAAAGCTGCCCGGAACCTGAAAGATCCCGGGCAGTTATTTATTTGAGTCTGTTTATTATCAGTACTGTTTACTTCAGTACTTTGAGCAGGATCTCGTTCGAGCGCTGGATGAACTTGGTCATCTCATCGGCTGAGAGCTGCTTGTTGGAGAGAAGGGCGAGATCGTAGAGCTGCTGCTCTATGAGCTTTGAATTCTCTGCATCGGGATCAGCCATGATCTTCTCCACCAGAGGATGGTTCGCGTTGAGGATCAGAGTCTCGCCGTCACCGTCTGTACTCTCGGGCAGCGGAGTTCCCATTGAATACATCTTCATCATGTCGTCCATACGGCGCTTCTCTTCGGAGAGAGTGAGCATGGATGCGACCTTCTTGTTCTTGAGCTTATCGAGCTTTACGATGAGCTTTGATCTCTTGAGGCTCTTCCTTAAGAGTTTTTCAAGATCCTTCGACTTTGATTCAAACTCTTCCTGCTCCTTTTTGGATATGCGTCCCTTCATCACATCTTCGACCTCTGCGTCGATACGCATGAAGTGAACGCCTTCGTTCTTCATCTCAAGCCTCTGGATGAAGGGCTGGTCGATGGCATATGTCATGACCACTGCTGTCATCTTGGAAGACTTGAACATATTGATGTACTGGCTCTGCTGTACCTCATCGGTCACATAGTAGACCTTCTTGTTCTTTTCTTCCTTCTCTTCCTTTTCGCCATCAGCATCATCTTCTGACTTGCTGTCATCCGTACCGGAGATGACGTTGCCGTCGGCATCCACGATCTCGGGCTTGTCTTCTTCTGAATCCTTATCTTCATCCGAAGCAGGCTTTGACTCGTCCTCTTCCTCGTCTGTATCGATGGGCTTAACATCAAGTACCTCGGGGAGGGTCGTGAACTTGCCGTAAATATCCTTGAAGAGGATATAGTCATTTATCTTCTCTGCGAATTTGTCATTCTTCAGCACGCCGTACTTTACGAAGGGTGAGATGTCATCCCAGTACTTCTCGTAGTTCTCACGGTCTGTCTTGCAAAGTCCGGAGAGCTTCTCGGCTACCTTCTTTGTGATGTAGTCGGAGATCTTGGTCACGAAGCCGTCATTCTGGAGTGCACTCCTGGAAACGTTGAGGGGCAGATCCGGACAGTCGATGACACCCTTGAGCAGCATAAGGAACTCGGGTATGACTTCCTTGATATTGTCTGCCACGAAGACCTGATTATTGTACAGCTTGATCACACCCTCGGCTGACTCATACTCGATATTGATCTTCGGGAAATAAAGGATACCCTTGAGGTTGAAAGGATAATCCATGTTCAGGTGTATCCAGAAGAGAGGCTCTCTGTAATCATGGAAAACCTTCATATAGAAATTCTTATATTCTTCATCGGTACAATCACTGGGAGTCTTTGCCCAGAGAGGATTGACCTCGTTGATGGGCTTGGGAGGCTCGGGAGGGATCTCCTTGCCGTCCTTGTCCTTCCTGGGCTCGGGCTTCGGAGCATCCACTGTTGTAAGATAGATCTCCTGAGGCATGAAGGAGCAGTATTTATCAAGGACTTCCCTGACGGAGTATTCGTTGCAGTATTTGAGGCAGTCGTCAGAGATATGGAGTGTGATCTTCGTACCTACCTTGTCTCTGGTGCCGTCGGTCATCGTATAGTCTGTGCCTGCGCCGTCGCACTCCCAGTGTACGGGAGTAGCATCCTTTGCATATGAAAGTGAATCGATCTCGACCTTGTCTGCTACCATGAAAGCAGAGTAGAAGCCAAGTCCGAAGTGACCGATGATCTGATCGGAGTCTGACTTATCCTTATACTTCTGAATGAAGTCTGTAGCACCGGAGAAGGCGATCTGATTGATATACTTGTCAACTTCATCGGCGCTCATGCCGATACCGTTATCTATAAAGGTAAGAGTCCTGCCTTTATTATCGCATTCTACATCTATGCGGCCCTTGAGCATGGCATCCGCGTCACCGCCGGTCTCTGATGCGGGAGCAGTGTATTCGCCCATCATCTCCAGCTTCTTGAGCTTGGTGATGGCATCGCAGCCGTTGGAGATGAGCTCACGGATGAAGATATCCTGATCCGAGTACATCCATTTCTTTATAATGGGAAAGATATTTTCGCTTGAGATCGAAAGCGAGCCTTTTTTCTCTGACATGGTAATATGCCTCCTTGGTTTCAGCTGCGGCGAAAATAAGGCCGCAGACATAATTTATTTTTTCACAGAGGATATTTTAGAGCCGTACAGGGAAAATGTCAATAGCACTCGGTGGAGGTGAGTGCTAATAAAAGCGGATCGCGGAAATATCAGAGGATGGAGAAGACATCTTCATAGACCTGGAAGAAGTTCTCGCTGGTATCAAGTCTGCGGGGAGAGATGTCCTGATCTGCCCACAGATCGTCGTTGAAGCCTACGTAGAGATCCGAGACAAAAGAGGTGTAGACTTCGGAGAAGGCTTCACCCTTGCGCTTCTCCACGATGCGTTCCTTGTTGGCATCGGTCTCGTTCTGATCATATGAGTTGATGCACTTAACAATGCAGACGCCCTCCGGGACTACCATCGGAGTGGATACCTCGTCGTTTGACAGCCTGAAGCAGGCATCCACGAAATCGCGTGAATACTCAGAGGTATCTTTATCGAAGGAAAGCCTGACAAGGGAGGCTTCCTCATGACCGTCGGCCAGCGAATCGAAATCCTTGCCCTCGGAGGCTTCGGCATACAGTGTATTTGCAAGCTGCAGTGCGGCAGCCTGATCGGATGAGCTGATGATGACGGCCTTCAAAGATATGGTGCGCGCTTCGTCATCGGATATCTCGGGGTTGATGTCTTTTGTGATATCCCTGTAGACCTTGTCGGCCAGAGCATAGTCGCGGAACATACCCTCCAGTATATCGTAGGTCATACCCAGGTCTTTGATGTCGGCATCGGACAGGGAGCGCATGTAGCGCTCGGCAGCCTGTGTACACTTTTCCAGATCCCTGTTATCAAGGCTTACTTCTCTTTCCGCCGCAAGAAGGCCCATGGCCTTTATCTGTGCAAGCCTCGAAAGAGCGAGTCCCGTAAGCTTGTCGGAGACTTCAAGACCGTCCACGCTCATGTCCAGGATCTCGGCTCCGTACATATTCTCATAGTTGGTGTCATGGGTTCGGATATAGAGCATCGCCTCCGGGAGGAAGCATTTATTCTCTCCTATGAAAAAGAGCTCGTTATCTTCAAAGCCTGTGGTAAAGACCAGACGTGAGCTTTTTTCTTTCTTGCCGCATGAGGTCAGGGTAAGTGAAAGAAGCAATGCCGTGAGTATGAAAATAAGGGCGGATATGGATCTGCAACGCTTGAGGTTTTTCATGGAAAGGATTTTACCATATTTTTTTTAGTTGTGATATAATACGTGTACTTTAGACTTTCTTATAAAGGAGGGTACGGTATTATGAAGAATTTTTTGAAGGGATTATTTGGGATCGCTTTTCTCGGTGCAGCCGCAGCGAGCGTATATTATCTTCTGACCAGAGAGCAGTACGGTGAATACGAGGATGATTTCGATGAGTTCGATGAAGAGGATAACGACGACCTGCAGGACTTCCTCGATAATGAGAAGAATAAAGAAGATCATTACGTTACGCTGGATCTGACAAAGGATAAGGCAGCAGATGACGATAAGATAATCGGAGATGTAAAGAACGAAAAGGATAACGTGGTAAAGGCAGACTCCGAAGAGAACGATGATATAGAAGGGTTCAGCTTTACCGATCTGACATGAACTACAGCCGCAGAGGTATAGAAAAGAAAAGAAACGAGCTACACGCCAAGATGCCGAAGTTTACCAACGCTCTTGGCGCTGGCTTTTATAAGGCTATGATCATAGTGTTCGTGACAGCCGTGCTGGCAGGGGCTTTCGCCGGCGTGGGCGTGTTCAGGGGCATACTGGTCACGGCACCGGATATCTCCACAATCGATGTGCGTCCGACAGGCTACTCCAGTGCGGTGTACGACAGTGACGGCAACCAGATGACAAAGCTTGTGGCTACGAACTCCAACCGTATCTACCAGACCATAGACAAGATACCGATCGATATGCAGCATGCTTTTGTTGCGATGGAGGATGAGAGATTCTATGAGCACAACGGTATAGACATAAAAGGTATCGCGAGATCGGCCTACATAGTCCTGAGCACAAGGGATATGTCGCAGGGTGCGAGTACGATCACCCAGCAGCTGATCAAGAACTCGGTGTTCGAGAAGTGGGCAAGCGGAGAGTCAAAGTTTGAGAAGATAAAGAGAAAGATACAGGAGCAGTATCTTGCCATACAGCTTGAGAGACAGGAGGGCGTGACAAAGGAGAGCATCCTGGAACTGTATCTTAATACCATAAACCTGGGACAGAACACTCTCGGAGTGCAGGCAGCAGCTCTCAGGTACTTCGGAAAGAATGCTTCCGATCTGAACCTGTCCGAGGCAGCGGTAATCGCGGCCATCACCAGTAACCCCAGCAGATACAATCCCATATCGCATCCCGATAACAATGCGACACGACGTGCGATCGTGCTTGAGAAGATGCTCGAGCAGGGATATATAACCGACCAGACATATGCGGAGGCTATGGCTGACGACCCGTATGAGCGCATACAGAAGGTGAACCAGCAGACAGAGGAAAACTCCATAAACACTTACTTCGTGGATGCGATGGTACAGGAGATAATGGATGACTTCCAGGAGAAGCTCGGTTATTCGGAGACGCAGGCCTACAACATGCTCTACTCGGGAGGACTGCAGATCTTCGCTACTCAGGATACCAAGATACAGAACCTCTGCGATGAGGTGACGGGAGATCCGGATCTGTATCCGGAGAAGACGGAATATCTGCTTGACTACCGTGTGACGGGCGTTGATAAGGATGATAAAGTACAGAACTTCTCGTCGCAGATGATGGAGATGTACTTTAAGGAACAGGGCAGGAACGGCTATGACAGACTGTATGCTTCGGAAGAGGATGCAAGAGCCGATGCGGAGAAATACAAGGAATATCTGGAGGGACAGGGCTACAGCATAGAAGCTGAGACTATATCGATCACACCCCAGCCGCAGATATCGCTGTCGATCATGGACCAGCATACGGGATATATGAAGGCAGTGGTAGGAGGCAGAGGAAAGAAGGAAGCTTCGCTGACACTGAACCGTGCTACGGATACGAAGAGGCAGCCCGGATCTACCTTTAAGGTGGTATCGGCTTATGCCCCTGCTTTTGATACCGGAGTAAGGACACTTGGATCAGTGGAAGTCGATGAACCTTACAGCTATGCGAACGGAAGACCTGTATCAAACTGGTATTCATCGGGATATAAGGGTCCCGTTACTTTGAGGTATGCGATAGAGCAGTCCATGAACATCATTGCGGTCAAGACTCTGACTGCGATCACTCCGAGAGTCGGATATGAATATCTGCTCGACTTCGGCTTCACCACACTCGTGGACAATGAAGTGCTTTCTGACGGCACGGTAATGTCGGATGTACAGCAGGCACTCGCACTCGGAGGTATCACGCACGGTGTCAAAAACTATGAGCTGAATGCAGCGTATGCGACCATAGCGGATGCGGGCGTATACAGACAGCCCGTATTCTATACGAAGATACTCGATCATGACGGAAATGTGCTGATAGACAATACTGCACTGCCCGGCAGACAGGTGCTCAAGGAGAGCACGGCATGGCTTCTGACGTCCGCAATGGAGGATGTCGTAACGAAGGGTACCGGAGCATCTGTAAACTTCGGTACGCAGAAGATAGCAGGTAAGACCGGTACAACGACCGGAGAGAACGATGTGTGGTTCGCGGGATATACGCCCTACTACACCTGCACTACCTGGGCAGGATACGACAATAATAAGAAGATGTACGACAAGGCGCAGCAGAGACTGGCCCGTACCGTGTGGAGGGCTGTGATGGAGCCTCTGCATGAGGGACTGCCCGAGAAGGACTTCGTGAAGCCTTCGGATATAACGACTGCGACAGTATGTAATAAGACCGGAATGCTCGCATCAAGCTATGATGCGGCGATAGGAACCGCTCATTCCGAATACTACAGGATCGACACGGTACCTTCCCAGACCTGCTCCGGTGTACATACCTATAACTACATCTGCAGCCTCACAGGACAGGCTGCATCGGAGACCTGCCCGTTCCGTGTGGCAGGCACACCGGCAGCGCCCGGATGGTGTCCTCACTCGCTGGATGAATTCGGCAATCCCCGTGTGGATGCAGTGCCTACGGTGAACACGCTCTCATCCAACAATGTGCTCACGATGGGCGGCGGAGAAGAGAACGGAGATATAGGGGCAGTGGACCCCGCCATGATGGCGGCGCTCCAGGCCCAGCAGGCCGCCGCCGCAGCAGCTGCACAGGCTGCAGCCGCCGCAGCACAGGCCGCCGCGGCACCGCCACCATAACGTTGATGAAACGTTTCGCTTTTGGTATAATGTGTAAATCGCCGAGGGTATTTCGGGATTAAATAATGTATGGAGGAAAACGATCAATGAAGAAATGGGTGTACCTGTTCACTGAAGGAAATGCCGATATGCGCGAGCTTCTGGGAGGAAAGGGAGCGAATCTGGCAGAGATGACAAATCTCGGACTGCCGGTGCCGCAGGGCTTTACTATCACTACCGAAGCCTGCACGCAGTACTACGATGACGGCAGGGAGATCAATGATGAGATATTCGGCCAGATCATGGAGTATATCGACAAGCTGCAGGAGATCACCGGTAAAAGGTTCGGGGATAAGGAGAATCCTCTGCTTGTATCGGTGCGTTCGGGAGCAAGGGCTTCCATGCCGGGTATGATGGATACGATCCTGAACCTCGGACTGAACGAGACCGTTGTAAATACACTTGCCGAGAAGTCAAAGAACCCCAGATGGGCATGGGACTGCTACAGGAGATTCATACAGATGTACTCCGACGTGGTCATGGAGGTAGGCAAGAAATACTTCGAACAGCTCATAGACAGGATGAAGTCAAAGAAGGGTGTCACCCAGGATGTGGATCTGGATGCAGACGATCTGAAGGAGCTCGCAAACCAGTTTAAGGAAGAGTACAAGAGCAAGATCGGAAAGGACTTCCCCACCGATCCCAAGGATCAGCTGATGGGTGCCATAAAGGCCGTCTTCAGGTCATGGGACAATCCCCGCGCGAACGTATACAGAAGAGATAACGATATACCTTATTCATGGGGTACTGCAGTAAACGTACAGTCCATGGCTTTCGGAAACATGGGAGATGACTGCGGTACAGGTGTGGCTTTCACAAGAAATCCTGCTACCGGAGAGAAGGGCCTGTTCGGTGAATTCCTGACAAATGCTCAGGGTGAGGACGTGGTCGCAGGTGTGCGTACACCCATGAAGATATCCGAGATGGAAGAGAAATTCCCCGAGGCATTCTCACAGTTCAGAGACGTGTGCAAGACACTCGAGGATCATTACAGGGATATGCAGGACATGGAGTTTACCGTAGAGCACGGCAGACTGTACATGCTGCAGACAAGAAACGGAAAGAGGACAGCGCAGGCAGCTCTGAAGATCGCCTGCGATCTCGTGGATGACGGAATGAGGACTGAGGAAGAGGCAGTCGCAATGATAGATCCGAGAAATCTGGATTCACTGCTCCATCCTACCTTTGATCAGAGTGCGATCGTACGTGCACGGCTTATCGGCAAGGCTCTGGGAGCAGCTCCCGGTGCGGCAAGCGGTAAGATAGTCTTCACTGCTGCCGACGCGGAAGACTGGGCAGCAAGAGGAGAGAAGGTAGTACTCGTACGTCTGGAGACATCTCCCGAGGATATCACCGGTATGAAAGTGGCACAGGGCATACTTACCGTAAGAGGCGGTATGACGAGCCATGCCGCAGTCGTGGCAAGAGGCATGGGTGCATGCTGCGTATCTGGCTGCGGAGATATCATCATGGATGAGGCAAACAAGAAGTTCACTCTGGCCGGCAAGGAATATCACGAAGGTGATACGATCTCCTTTGACGGAACCACAGGAAACATATATGACGGTGCGGTACCTACAGTGGATGCCCAGATCGCCGGAGAGTTCGGCAGGATAATGGGATGGGCAGACAAGTACAGGACACTCAAGGTGCGTACGAACGCAGATACTCCCGCGGATGCAAAGAAGGCAAGAGAGCTCGGAGCAGAGGGAATAGGACTCTGCCGTACAGAGCACATGTTCTTCGACGAGGACAGGATAGAGGCATTCAGAGAGATGATCGTATCCGATACTCTGGAGGAGAGAGAAGAGGCACTGAAGAAGATAGAGCCTCTGCAGCAGGGAGACTTCGAGCAGCTCTTCGAGGCAATGGAGGGCAACCCCGTAACGATAAGATTCCTGGATCCGCCTCTGCATGAGTTTGTACCCAGGACAGATGCCGACATCGAGAAGCTTGCCAAGGCAAAGGGCAAGACAGTCGAGCAGATCAAGACAAAGATAGACAGCCTGACAGAGTTTAACCCCATGATGGGACACAGAGGAATAAGGCTTGATGTCACATATCCCGAGATAGCAAAGATGCAGACCGTGGCTGTAATAAGGGCAGCGGTAAACGTGGCAAAGAAGCATCCCGACTGGGAGATCGTGCCCGAGATCATGATACCTCTCGTAGGAGATGTGAAGGAGCTCAAGTATGTCAAGGATGTAGTAGTGGCTGCAGCAGATGAAGAGCTGAAAGCACTCAAGGCAGAGCTTAAATACGAAGTGGGTACCATGATAGAGATCCCCAGAGCTGCACTTACAGCTGACAAGATCGCCGAGGATGCAGAATTCTTCTGCTTCGGAACCAATGATCTGACACAGATGACATACGGTTTCTCAAGAGACGATGCCGGCAAGTTCCTGCAGGCATATTATGAGAGAAAGATATTCGAGAACGATCCGTTCGCAAAGCTTGACCAGGACGGCGTAGGAGAGCTCATGGATATGGCGATAAAGAAGGGCAAGAGCGTAAGAGAGGATCTGCACTGCGGTATCTGCGGAGAGCACGGCGGAGATCCTTCATCCATCGAGTTCTGCCACAAGATCGGACTCGACTATGTATCATGCTCACCGTTCCGCGTACCTATCGCAAGGCTTGCAGCTGCACAGGCTGCTATCGCAGATAAGGCCTGATGGAGCATAGCGGACAGGCAAAAAATCAGTCATTGAAGTAACGGGATTAAGCAGGTGATCCGTAAGGATACCTGCTTAACCTTTTGTTTGACCTCCCTGCATGTAAGGTAGTAGGATAGTGACTATGGATATTGAAACAATCTACAGGGAATATCATGACAAAGTCCTTTATTATATAAAGGGCAAGGTGAACAATGCAGAGGACGCGGAAGACCTCTGCGCGGATGTATTTCTCAAGGTTCAGAAAAAGATCGATGAGTACGATGAGACCAAGGCAGCGCCTTCGACATGGGTGTATACCATAGCAAGGAATGCTGTCATTGATTTTTATCGTGTGAACAGGGTAACAGAGGAACTGCCCGAGGAAATAGTCTCCGATGAAGAAGTGGATCTGGAGCTTTTGCAGAATGAGACTCTGTCAGAGCTTGCAGAAGCGCTTAAGAAGCTTTCGGAGGAGGAGAGGACTGTCATTGTGCTGCATTATTATGAGGGACTCAGCCTGATGGATATAGAGCAGAGGACCGGGCTGTCTTACGGACAGGTAAAGCTGAGGCACAACAGTGCACTGAAGGTAATGAAGAAGTTTTTTGATGATAGAGAGAAGAAAGACAAATCAGGATTTCATCTGGTCTGAAGATTCATTCATAACAAAACCAACAGGAGGATCGAAAATTGAAATACTTTGGTACGGACGGATTCAGAGGCAGGGCCAATGAGACGCTGCGGCTTGAGCATGCGGTAAAGATCGGTGAGTTTCTCGGAAGATACTTTGCGAAGACGACAAAGGTACCGAGGATAGTGATAGGTAAGGATACGCGTATATCAAGCTATATGCTTGAGTACGGACTGGCAGCGGGCATAGCTTCTTCGGGAGGCGACGCTTATCTGATGCATGTGACCACAACTCCCAGCGTATCGTATGTCACGAAGAATAACGGCTTCAACTGCGGCGTGATGATCACGGCGAGCCATAATCCCTATCATGACAACGGGATCAAGATAATCAACAACAACGGCGACAAGATGGGGGATGAGTTCCTGCAGGATATCGAGAAGTATATCGACGGGGAGCTGGAGCTCAGCTGTGCCGAAGAGCCCGGAAGATGCGTGGATTATCTTACCGGCCGCAACAGCTATATCAGTTATCTGTCCACGATACCGAAGAATTCGTTCTGCGGATACAAGATAGGTCTGGACTGCGCGAACGGTGCTTCCTTTGCCATAGCAAGAAATGTCTTCAGCATACTCGGAGCGGATGTCTTCATCATGAGCAACCAGCCTGACGGAAGGAATATAAATGTGGACTGCGGATCCACACATCCCGAGGCACTCCAGAAGTATGTGGTGGAGAACAAGCTCGATATAGGATTTGCTTTCGATGGTGATGCCGACAGGTGCCTCGTGGTGGACGAGAAGGGAAGGCTCATAGACGGCGACGGCATCATGTATATCATAGGTACCTACCTGAAGGAGCAGGGAAGACTGAATAAGAATACAGTCGTAGCTACGGTGATGTCAAATATCGGACTGCACAGAGCACTGACGAACCACGGGATAAAGATCGTGACCACCGATGTCGGAGACAAGTATGTGGCACAGGAGATGTTCTCAAACGGATACTGCATAGGCGGAGAGCAGTCGGGCCATATCATCCTGAGCGAGCATGCATGTACCGGAGACGGTATACTGACGGCCATCACACTCGCGGATATCCTTGTACAGACAAAGAACATCGCATCAGCCCTGACGGCAGGACTTGATATCTTCCCGCAGAAGCTCAAGAACATCAAGGTCGCTGACAAGAACAGGATAATGAGCGATGAAAAGGTAAAGGAATATATAGATAAGTGCAATGCAGAGTTTGGCGGAAACGGCAGACTCCTGCTTCGTGCCAGCGGTACGGAGCCTCTGATACGTATCATGGTAGAGGCCGAGGATGAGGCTGCATGTGATGCCTGTATAGCAAAGACAGAAAAGATGCTGTCGGAGCTGATGTAGGGGAAGTACAACCGGGACTGCCGGACAGGGTAGAACAGGTGGATCAGAAACGGGTGTGGAGAAGATGCCCGAGAATGGAGGATAACTGTGGGAGAAGTACTTAATTTCAAATGTCCTTGCTGCGGAGCGGCTCTTTCTTTCAGCGGAAAGACCGGAGAGATGACCTGTGAATACTGCGGGGCAAGCTTTACGATGGAGCAGGCACAGGCAGCACAGGAGGCAGAACAAAAGGATGCTGCAAGCTCCGATATGACATGGACTACGACCGAGCAGCTGATGATCACCGATGAGGACGGCAAGATGACCGGATACAAGTGTCCGTCATGCAAAGCCGAGATGGTGGCGGATGAGAACACCGCGGCTACGGAGTGTCCTTACTGCGGCAATCAGGCGATCATACCTCAGGCCTTCGAGGGAATGTACAAGCCGGACCTGGTAGTCCCTTTTGCAGTGGCAAAGGAAGAAGCAAAGGGAAAGCTGGCAGAATTTACCAAGGGAAAGAAGCTGCTGCCGAAAACCTTCACCGAAGGAAACCGTATAGAGGATATCACCGGTATGTATGTGCCGTTCTGGCTTTACAGCTGCCATGCTTCAGGAGAGATCTCCTACAACGGCGTGAAGAAGAAGACCTGGTCGGATGCGAATTTTGAATATGAGAAGAAGGATCATTATGATATCCAGAGGAGCGGAGAGATGGACTTCGCCAGGATACCCGTGGATGCTGCGACTCAGATGGATGATGACACGATGGAGTCCCTGGAGCCTTATGATCTCTCAAAGGGAGTGGAATACAATGCGGCATACTTCAGCGGATATCTCGCAAACCGCTATGATGTGGAGGAGAAGGATGCGCAGCCCAGAGCGAATGAGAGAGTGACCGCAACCTTCAAGGAGAAGATAAAGGAGTCGGTGAGAGGCTTTGAGGAAGTATCGGAAAAGTCGGAAGCGATACAGCTGACGAACGCCAAGGCGGAGTACGCAATGCTTCCCGTATGGATGATGACTACAAAGTATAACGGAGAGACTTATACGTTCGGTATCAACGGACAGACCGGAAAGATGGTGGGATCTCTGCCAGTGGACAAGGGACTGTGGAGGAAGTATCTCGTGATAGGATCCGTGGTATGCTTCATCCTGATGCAGCTCGTGCTTGCTTTCGTAGGCGGATTTACCGGCACGGGAGAGGTGATAGCGTTGATACTGGCTGTGATAGGCGGTCTGATATATGTCTCGATACTGAAGGGTGCAATGAATACCGTAGCCGCCCAAAGCGGTGCGAGGAGTTATCTGTTGGAAAAAACCGTGAAGATGGGAGCGCCATATGACCGCTTCCTCTATTCCAAGACGGATAAGAGAGAGAAGAGCAAATCCTAGTACTGTTTTCCGGATGTTGACAGAAGGTTTTTATCTGATACAATATAACCTGTTTGGATGACAAAACATCCAAACAAATAGGGGAATGATGCAATGGCTAGCCTGGCGGTCTCCAAAACCGCTCATGGGGGTTCGAATCCCTCTTCCCCTGTAAGGTATAGATTAAAAAGCCGCTGATAAGCGGCTTTTTGATATACAAAAACAAACAAAAGGAGAAACCTGAAATGCCTATAACAGAGATACTGGTAAAGAATGCCAGGGAATACGGGGATGAGGTAGCACTGGTAGAGCTCAATCCTACACTCAAGGATATGAGGAGGATGACCTGGAAGGAGTATGACCTGATGCAGCCCGGACCCGATGAGCCGTACAGGAGAGAGATCACCTGGAGGATATTCGACGAGAAGGCAAACAGGTTTGCAAACCTTCTGCTTGAAAGAGGCATACAGAAGGGGGACAAGGTAGGCATACTCCTGATGAACTGTCTGGAATGGCTGCCGATATACTTCGGTGTGCTGAAGACAGGAGCTTTGGCAGTACCGCTGAACTTCAGGTATGCTCCCGATGAGATAGAGTACTGCGTGAAGCTGGCTGAGATAGATATCCTGGTCTTTGGTCCGGAATTCATAGGACGTGTGGAAGAGATAGCGGACAGGATATATGAGCACAGGCTTCTTTTCTATGTCGGAGAGAACTGCCCGACCTTTGCGGAAAGCTACAATACCCTGACGGCTGACTGCTCTTCCGTGGCACCTGATATAAAGCTGACGGATGATGACTATGCCGCAATTTATTTCTCAAGCGGAACGACAGGCTTTCCCAAAGCCATACTCCATAAGCACAGGGCACTGATGCATTCGGCAACAGTGGAGCAGAAGCACCACGGACAGACACATGATGATGTCTTCCTGTGCATACCTCCTCTGTACCACACGGGAGCGAAGATGCACTGGTTCGGCTCGCTGATATCGGGCGGAAGGGCTGTACTCTTGAAGGGAACAAAGCCCGAGTTTGTGCTGGATGCCGTATCGAGGGAGAAGTGTACTATAGTATGGCTTCTCGTACCGTGGGCACAGGATATCCTGGATGCTCTGGACAGGGGAGATCTGAAGAAGGAAGACTATGAGCTCGATCAGTGGAGACTCATGCACATAGGCGCACAGCCCGTGCCGAGATCGCTGATAAAGCACTGGAGGGATTACTTCCCCGAGCATCAGTACGATACGAACTACGGACTCTCGGAGTCCATAGGACCCGGATGCGTGCATCTGGGAGTGGAGAATATTGACCATGTGGGAGCCATCGGGGTGCCCGGCTACGGATGGGAGTGCAAGATAGTAGACGAGCAGAGGAACGAAGTGAGCCGCGGCGAGGTAGGCGAGCTTGCCGTAAAAGGCCCCGGCGTGATGATCTGCTATTACCACGATGAGAAAGCTACCGATGAGGTGATGGACAAAGATGGCTGGCTCTATACCGGAGACATGGCAAAGCAGGATGAAGAAGGCTTTTATTATCTCGTCGACAGGAAGAAGGACGTGATCATATCCGGAGGTGAGAATATCTACCCCGTGCAGATCGAGGACTTCCTGCACAGCTTCGATCCTGTGGATGACGTGGCTGTAATAGGTCTGGCTGACAAGAGGCTGGGTGAGATATCCGCAGCCATCATCAAGATAAAGCAGGGCTTCACCTGTACCGAAGAGGAGGTGCAGGAGTACTGCAAGAAGCTGCCCAAGTACAAGAGGCCCAGACAGATAATCTTCGCCGATGTACCGAGGAATGCCACGGGCAAGATAGAGAAACCGAAGCTTCGTGAGATATACGGAGCGATGAATCTCGTTGAGAGAGAAAATGACGGCTGACGGCCTTTAGGATCCGTTGTAAAGGAGCAACCGCTGAATTATAATGAAGTAATGAAGAGCAATACAGGTAAGAGTGACGGGACAGTAAACAAGCGTATCGTATTCGCGGGGCTGATGCTGTTCTATCTGGTGATGCTTCTGATCCTGGCACTCTACGTGGCCAATTTAAGAAGGAAGACCTTTACGGTAAGAGGCTCCATGCATGATATCGGTAATCCCGGAATTACCCTTGAGGGTGAGAGATCCAAGCAATGGCATGAGGGTAACAAGGATCCTTTTGACTGCGGCATGGAGTATGATTTCAAGGTCATAAACGGCGGAAAGAGAAGACTGTACAACTGGAGAGCGGAGATAGTCTTTTCGAAGGATTTTGATATCGACAGCTGCTGGAACGGAGAGTTCAACAAGGTGGATCATACTCTTGTCGTAAGACCCAGTGAAGAGAATGAGGGCGTGGACAGAGGCAAGGAAGGCACGTTCGGTCTTGTAATGATGACCTTTGAGGATGAGTCGGCTGAGGAATACCGGCTTAGCTACAGGCTCGATGTCCATCTGACACAGTCGCCTTTATTCTGGCTGCTGCTTGCAGGCATGGGACTGACGCTTGCCGTGTTTGCTGCTGATAAGGTAAATGAAGCCAAGTATAACAAGCTCAAGGCAAAGCAGGATGAGATAAGAGGTATACTGCAGGAGAGCTTCGAAACCTTTGCCCATATCATAGATGCGAAGGATCCATATACCAGAGGTCATTCGCTCAGGGTGGCGCACTATGCCAAGCTCATCGCGGGTGAGATGGGCTACAGCGAGGATGAACAGGAGAGAGTATACTGGATCGGCATGCTCCACGACATAGGCAAGATAGGTGTCACGGATCTGATACTGCAAAAGCCCGGCAAGCTGGACAATGAGGAGTACTCCCTGATACAGACACATGTGGATGTGGGTGGAAGGATACTGAAGGACTTCAAGGCGCTCAACGGTATAGCCGAGGGTGCAAAGTACCACCATGAAAGATGGGACGGAAAGGGATATTCGACTCACCGTATGGGAAGAGATATCCCGGAGATCGCGCGTATCATCTGCGTGGCGGATTCCTTTGATGCGATGACGAGCCCGAGAGTATACAGGAAGGCTCTTTCTGTAGAGTATGCGACAATGGAGCTGAAGAGCTGCGCCGGAACGCAGTTTGATCCGGATATAGTGCCTGTGATGCTGAAGCTTATCGAACAGGGACTCGTGCCGGTGGAAGTCGGAGAGTGAGGTAAGGATGGGCGCTACCGTAAGCGTATGTCTCATAGTGAAAAACGAAGAGGCTGTGCTTAAGAGATGTCTGGACAGCCTGAAGGATATAGCGGATGAGTATGTGATAGTCGACACGGGATCCGATGACAGTACAAAGGAGATCGCATCGGCATATACGGACAGGATATACGATCTTGAATGGACGGATGATTTTGCTGCTGCAAGAAACTATGCTTTTTCCAAATGCAGCTGCGACTATATATACTCGGCAGATGCCGATGAGATGCTGGACGACAAGGCCATAGCACAGTTCAAAGCCCTGAAGGAGGCTCTGGACGGCTCGGTCGATATCGTCCAGTTTTATTACACAAATCAACTCGAATACAATACCACCTACAACTTTGACAGGGAGCTTCGTCCCAAACTCTACAAAAGACTCAGGACCTTCGTATGGGAGGGTGAGGTACACGAGCGTGTGAGACTTGAGCCTGTCATATATGACTCGGAGATAGAGATCATACACAAGCCTACGGGACTGCATTCAGGCAGGGACTTCGGCATATACATGAAGATGATAAAAAGCGGCAGGAAGATAGAGCCGAGACTTTTGGATATGTATCTGAGGGAGCTTGCGGTATCCGGTGAGGATCAGGACTTCATCGATGCGGGTGAGTATCTCAGGGAAGTGCTGGAGCAGGAGAGTGATACGGAGAGGATGAAGAACGAGCTGTACGCCGTGATGCGATCGGCGAGAGCAGGCGGAGACAGGGAGCTCTTCATGAAATATGCCTTAAGGGCACTGGCTCTGGGTGATGTGACATCGGAGACGGCTTTTGAGATAGGGGAGTACTATCGCGAGGGGCAGGATATGACGGAAGCGAGGATGTGGTACTACAACGCCGCGAATGAGACGGAGCCCGCTCTGGATCACCGCTATCATGACGAATATCCCGGGAAATATCTCTGACAGGGTAAGCCTGTCAGAGTTTTTTTTAGAGCGGTGCGATGCATGAATTTTGTGTTCATGTATGGTATAATTTATGGGTTATGTATAAATAAACTGATAAGGAGAAAGTATGCGTACATATCTGGTTACCGGCGGTGCCGGCTTCATAGGATCCAACTTTGTGCATTACATGTTCCGCAAGTACGGGGATGATATCAGGATAATAAACGTGGATGCCCTGACATATGCGGGCAATCTCGAAAATCTCAAGGCGGTTGAGGCAAGAGACAACTATACCTTTGTCAAAGCCGATATCAGGGATAAGGAAGCGATAGAAAAGATATTCGCGGAAAACGATGTGGACGTAGTAGTTCACTTTGCGGCAGAAAGCCATGTGGACAGATCCATACGAAACCCTGAGGTCTTCGTGGAGACCAACGTGATCGGAACGGCAGTGATGCTGAACGCAGCAAAGGCGGCATGGGAGAATGAGGACGGAAGCTACAAGGCAGGAAAGAAGTTCCTGCATGTTTCCACGGATGAGGTATACGGTTCTTTGAGTGATCCGAAGGATTACTTCTACGAGACGACTCCGTACGATCCGCACTCACCGTACTCTGCGAGCAAGGCCTCTGCGGATCTGCTCGTAAAGGCGTATGTGGATACCTATCATTTCCCGGCAAATATAACCAACTGCTCAAATAACTACGGACCTTATCAGTTCCCCGAGAAGCTGATACCGCTCGTGATAAACAATGCCCTTTCAGGAAAGAAGCTGCCGGTATACGGCGACGGAAAGAATGTACGTGACTGGCTGTATGTGGATGACCACTGCAAGGGTATCGACATGGTCATAGAAGGCGGAAAGCAGGGTGAGAAGTACAATATCGGCGGACATAACGAGCGTGAGAACATCCAGATAATCAAGACCATAATCTCAACGCTGAAGGATATACTTCCCGATGACGATCCCAGAAAGGCAAATGTGTCTGAGGATCTGATCACTTTCGTGGAAGACAGAAAGGGACATGACAGGAGATACGCGATAGCTCCGGACAAGATATCGAAGGAGCTCGGATGGCTGCCGGATACGAAGTTTGAGGACGGCATACGTCTCACCGTGAAGTGGTATCTCGATAACATGGACTGGATGGAGAACGTGACCTCCGGCGACTATCAGGCGTATTACAGGAAGATGTACGAGGCATGAGACTATGAAGGGAATAATACTCGCAGGCGGCAGCGGGACAAGACTTTATCCGCTGACCAAGGCAATGAGCAAACAGATGATGCCGGTATATGACAAGCCGATGATATACTATCCTCTTTCGGCTCTGATGCTTGCCGGTATCAGGGAGGTACTGATCATATCAACTCCCAGGGATCTGCCCGGATTTAAGGAGCTCTTCGGAGACGGATCGCAGCTGGGCCTTTCTTTCTCATATGCCGTACAGGAGAAGCCGAGGGGGCTTGCCGAGGCCTTTATCATAGGGGCTGATTTCATCGGAAATGACAACGTGGCAATGGTACTTGGTGACAATATCTTCTACGGGCAGAGCTTCAGCCAGGTGCTGAAGGCAGCTGCCGCAAGGGAGAAGGGGGCCACGATATTCGGATATTACGTCAAGGATCCCACACAGTACGGTGTGGTGGAGTTTGACGATCAGGGCAGGGCGATATCGATAGAGGAGAAGCCGGAGCATCCGAAGAGCAACTATGCGGTGCCGGGGCTCTACTTCTATGACAATGATGTAGTGGAGATAGCAAAGAATGTGAAGCCTTCTGCAAGAGGAGAGATAGAGATCACTTCGATCAATAACGAATACCTGAAAAGAGGGGATCTCTATGTGGAGACTCTTGGAAGAGGATTCGCATGGCTTGATACGGGCTCACATGACAGCCTGCTGGATGCGGCAGACTTCGTGTCCGCTTTTCAGAAAAGACAGGGACTCTATATCTCATGTATAGAGGAGATAGCATTCAAGAGAGGCTATATAAGCAGGGAGCAGCTTCTTAAGCTTGCAAAGCCTCTTAGCAAAACGGCATACGGACAGTACCTTAAGGATATAGCAAACGGACTGTAGGAGATGGATCAAAAGGGATCTCATCTTTGGCTGATACCGGTCGTCATCATAGGCTTCAATTGTCTGGTCTTTGTCTGCCTGATAATGCTGGGATACAAAAAGGATACGGACAGGAAAGCCGCAGAAGCCGCTGAAGCTGCTGAAACCGCAACGGTGCAGGAGACGACAGGCGCGGAAGAGACAGTATCTTCCGACAGTACGGTAAGCAAAGGCGGAACACAGCTTGATGAGAGCTTCTACGACGAGGAGGCCATCGAGGAGAACATATATGCTTACAGCAGCGGATATGTGCTGCTTCTCACCTCGAGCGAATCGGACCTTAAGATACAGATGGTAAAAGAGGACGGAAGTCCTGCTTCCGGTACGGACTGGAAGGCGGTCGTAAAGGGCCGGGAGAGCGGTGAGAGCTTTACGGCTGAAGACGACGATGAAGACGGGATGATCTACGTGGATGAGGTGGAGGCCGGAGACTATGAGGTCGAGGTCTCGGACGGTACGGGGATATCGGAGACATCAGTCATAAGCGTGAAACCCCGGATCAGATATACCGCATCATCCGGCATCAGGAGCATAGTGATGCAGGAGTCCCAGATAGATGCAGCGGCCGAGGATACGGCCCTTACCTCGGAGGATAAGGAAAACGAGGGAGAGTTTAAGGGCATAGACCTGCCGCAGGGTACACGCGGTATCGACGTATCGAAGTACAACAAAGAGATCGACTGGGTAAAGGTCAGAAATTCCGGTATAGAGTTTGCGATAATAAGAGTCGGATACAGAGGATCGGGCTCGGGCGTGCTGGTAGAGGATCCGTTCTTCAGGCAGAATCTTGCAGGTGCGAAGGCTGCCGGTCTGAAGATAGGAGTGTACTTCTTCACACAGGCTATAAGTACCGAAGAAGCGGCAGAAGAAGCAGAGGCTGTGGCATCGCTTGTAAACGCATCGGATCTTGCACTTCCGGTATATCTGGATGTGGAGAGCTCCGGAAATGCAAACGGCGGAAGAGCGGACGGACTGGATACGGCGACGAGAACGGAGATCGTAAAGTGCTTCTGTGAGACGGCTCAGAGCCTCGGATACAGGGCAGGTGTATATGCGAACAAGACCTGGATGACGAGCAGGCTCAACATGGAGGAGCTCGCACCGTATGAGAAGTGGCTTGCGCAGTATCGTACGGCGGGACCTACGTATACGGGGGACTACAGTATGTGGCAGTATACGTCAAACGGAAGCGTGGACGGAATACAGGGGCGAGTTGATCTCGATATTATGGTTAGATGAGTCAGCGGTGAATATAAAAGGATGAGAGGATGTTATGGGAAAGATAAGTGTTGAAACATGTGAGATAGAAGGACTCAGGGTGATCACTCCGCAGGTATACGGAGATGAGCGCGGGTACTTCATGGAGACGTATAATCATAGGGATTTCGAAGCAGCCGGCATACCCGAGGTCTTCGTGCAGGACAATCAGAGCTCCAGTACAAAGGGAGTGCTGAGAGGGCTTCATTTTCAGATAGATCATCCTCAGGATAAGCTTGTACGCGTGGTACGCGGTGAAGTGTTTGACGTGGCTGTGGATCTGAGGAAGGGATCTCCGACTTTCGGCAAGTGGTTCGGGGCTCTGCTTTCAGAGGAGAATAAGAAGCAGTTCTTTATCCCGAAGAACTTCGCACATGGTTTTCTTGTGCTTTCGGATACTGCTGAATTCTGTTATAAGTGTACGGACTTTTATCATCCGGGAGACGAGGGCGGCATACCGTTCAACGATCCGGATATAGCGATAGAATGGCCCGTGATCGCAAACGCTGACATGAACATCAACGACAGGGACAGGAACTGGCCTAGCTTCGCACAGTACAAGGCCGAACGCGGACTTTGAGGATGGAGAGGAAGAAAAAGGTAATCTTTACTGCAGCGGCCCTCGCCATCGTCTGGTCACTGTATATCATACTGCATCACAATCCGCTCGCCGTACTGATACAGGAACGTGTCAAGAAATGCATCTCCGTTATCATACTCTGGAGTGCATTCGGTATCTTCACAAGGTTTTATGACTGGATCGTACTGCTTCCGCAGGAACTATTCGCAAACAGAAAGCTCATATGGAAACTGGCAAAGAATGACTTCAGATCGAAGTATGCAGGGTCCTATATGGGTATAGTATGGGTGTTCCTGCAGCCTGCCGTGACGGTCCTCGTATACTGGTTTGTATTTACCATGGGAGGAAGGACTCCCGTATCTGAAACACAGGGATACCCCTTTGTGGTATGGCTCATAGTGGGTATAGTACCCTGGTTCTTTTTCTCGGATGCATGGGGACAGGGGACCAGCGCGCTGCTTTCTTATCAGTTCCTGGTAAAGAAAGTCGTGTTTAAGATAAGCATCCTGCCTATCATCAAGATCCTGTCTGCTTTTTTCATCCATGTGTTCCTTGTGGCGGTGACGCTTGTGATACTGCTTCTGAACGGTATCTATCCCAATCCTTACTGGATACAGATACCTTATTTCACGCTGTGTACTTTCCTGCTGGTACTGGGGATCTCTTATATCACGTGTTCGGTCGTGGTCTTCTTCAGAGATCTCGGACAGATCATAGGGATACTGCTGCAGGTGGGCGTATGGATCACTCCCATCATGTGGGATATAAACAATCTGTCGAGGCCGATGCAGATACTTTTCAAGCTGAATCCCGTCTTCTATCTGGTGGACGGATACAGGATGGCGCTGCTTGATAATATGTGGTTTTTTGAACATTTTTATTCGACGGTGTATTTCTGGATGTTCACGGTGGCTGCGTTCCTTTTCGGAGCGGTGGTGTTCCGCAGGCTGAAGGTGCACTTCGCAGACATACTATGAAAGTGTTCTCGATGGCCGTCAGTAGCGGCCGCTTGCGGACTGCTACGGATGGCCATTAGAGAACCTGATGTGTATGAGCATAAAAGCAGCGCGAGGAAGCGAGCGATGCGATATGCGAATACACAGCAGGGAGCGCGAGAGTGCGAAGCACGGAGCGATCCCGGCATTCATAAAGAATAAAGGAAATAAAAAGATTACAGACTATATGGACAATGTAATAATAAAGGTCGAGCATCTCGACAAGATGTACAAACTGTATAACAGGCAGCGTGACCGCATGAAGGATTCGCTGGGACTGGGCAGGGGCAAGCAGCTCTATA